>CAYJVD010000024.1:0-3474 GCA_964373585.1 uncultured Candidatus Saccharibacteria bacterium | reverse complement strand
AAAGATCGCCGTTTGTGATGGCGTGAATGGCTCGCATGAAACTAATGCGTTTGGAGGTGGCCACGCCCACGATCCCGTAATCAAAAAAACCTAGTCTGTTCTCCTTAGCGAAAAAGATATTAGCCGGATGAGGATCGGCATGAAAAAAGCCGTTCACGAAATATTGACGCAGCTCCTCTAGGATAAACCTCCTGACCAAAAGCTCCGTGTCGATGCCGAATTTTTCCTTAAGCTCGATGGTAAAAAATATGTCAGCCTTGACCTTGCGCATAATCTCCTCCACCAGAAAAAAATCTTGCTGGAGTTCTGTTATCAGTATGTGGTTTTTTAAATATTCCAAGTAAACTTTAGGAATAATGATATGAGGTTCATTTTGGGACACGGAAAAAAACTTTACCGCCTCCTTGCCCTCGTTTCTAAAATCAAGTTCTTTGCGCGTCCATTTGGTAAACTCTTTGACCACTCGCCGCATGCCTAAAGCTTGAAAATAAGGCAGAAGATCCAATAGGTAGGCGATAAAAGTAAGGACGATAAAATCGGTCTCAAAGATCTCTTTTACGCCCGGCCTTTGGATCTTGACCGCCACTCTGGCGCCGTCTTTTAAAGTAGCTTCGTACACCTGACCGATGGAAGCCGAGGCGATGGGCTCCGGATTAAAATGAGAAAAAAACTGCTTAGGCAAAACCCCCATTCCAGCTAAAAAAACTTTTTCCATTTCCGGAAAACTTTTAGCCGGCACCTTAGAAAGCAAACTTAAAAGCTCGCTAGTGTACTCATCCGGCAATAGGTCGTGCCGCAGAGAAAGCACTTGGCCAAACTTTAGTAAACCTCCACCGCACTTTTCAAAGAAAAGCCGTAAGCGCGCGGGATACGATAGATCCGATTGCAAAGCCAATCTGCCGGAAACCAGACAAATAGTAAAAAGTCTTTTGGTAAAAAGAAATAATTTCTTTAGCTTTTGCATGCTAATTACTAAACGGAACGAAATCCGATATAGGCAAGCACCACCGTCACCCCCATCAAATACATAAAGAAAATCTCTGGATTAGGCAAGGGACCCTTGACCATGAGAACGGCCGAGGAGATCCAGATGATGAAAATAGCCAGCGATGTCCAAGGATAACGCATATATAGTTGCAGATTTGATTACACCCAACTAAAGCCGGCGGAAGCGGGCTCCAAAAACAAATGTCTTATGTGAGTGCTCCGCCGGCCATAATTAAGCATAACCACACTCAAAGTCAATCATAAACCTAAACCAAAACCCCCGCAAGGCGGGGGTTTTGGTGACATTTGTTTTACTTGGAATGTCCTTCAAAATAAGAATTATAGTGAAGATCACTCACACTGGCCTAAAGCTAACAAATTTTGTTTTAAAAGTCAAGCCACATGCATTGTACCTAATTGCTCCGGTCGGGCTAAATGGATACTATAGAAAAAGGATTAAACTTTCCTGAAAAACTCTTCGGTCGGATTAGGCAATTTGGAAGGTAGAAAAAAGAAAAACCGCGATCCTTTGCCTTCTTTAGAAATAAACCAGATTTTGCCGCCATGGGCTTCTATGAACTTCTTGGAAAGGTAAAGCCCAAGACCAGCGCCCGTGCCCCGCGCGCGGCGCGCGTTTTCGGCCCTAAATAGTTTCTGAAAAATCTTAGTTTGATCTTCTTTGGGAATGCCTATGCCCGAGTCCTTCACCTCGAAAAAGAGGCCCACGGGCGTGGTCGAAATCAGGGCGGAGATCTTCCCTCCTTCCGGGGTGTAGTTGATAGCGTTCTCCATAAAATTTCGGATCACTTCTGTCAAGCGGCCGATATCCGCCATGAGAGAAAAATCGTCCGGACATTTCGAGGAAAGACTGATGCTCAATTTTTTACCTTTAATTTCCGTGTCGAAATCCCCCACCACTTCGCGTATATGCTTCTCCAATCTTGAAACCTTGACCACCTTAAGATCTATCTCTAAAACATTTCTCTCGAGCCGAGCCATTGTCAAAAAATCGTTAGAGCTCGATCTAAGTCCGAGCGTGCCGCGGTAGATCTCAAGCAGCACCTCTTTCATGTTGGCGCTTATCTCTCCGTACTCGCCGTCCAAGAGCATCTTGACGCCCCACTCGATGGATGTAATGGGCGTTCTGATCTCGTGAGCAGCTACCGAAAGCAAATCGGTCTTTAAGAGACTCAACTCGTCCAAAGCTTTGATCTTACGCAGGGCATCGGAATGCCGGTCCCGCCAATGAAACCAGGCGGCGCCCGATAAACCAGCCACCGCCAAAGAAAGCACGATAAAGATAGCGTGAGCATTTACTGAAAGTATATGTAATTCCTTGAGAACTAATAATCCTAACACCGCTCCAAAGAGCGCTCCCAGAAAATATCTATATCGCCACATTTCTATTGGCTAGAAGCTCCTGCTCGCTCTTTTCGCATCGACGGCCGTAGGCCACTGACCCAAGTAAAATAACCGGCGCCACTGACATCAAAATCTCCCCGATAATAGTAACACCCGCAAAGATCACCATCAGATCAGCCGCCAGGCAGCAGGTCATGATGCCAGCCCCGCCACCAATGCACTTTATGCGCACCGACTGAGTCTTAGCCTCAAACCCCTTTTTCAGCGCGTAAAGGCCCGAAATGCCGCCGCTCACGATGATCATGTACCAAAAGACCACTGTCAACACTGTACCCGCCGGATATGAATAAATCACCGCGGCCGCCATATACGCCAAAGTGCCGGCCAGCACCGTGTAAAATATCCAGCTCCTCCATGGTTCTTTCATTTCAGAAAGAGGAAATCTTAAGGTGTAAGTTGAACCGATGAAAGCCACTAAAACAGCGAGCAGTATCAAGGCTTCCTTCTGGTACAGTTCAGCCGCGCCCAGAATAATGTGGAAGATGGCCATGCCCAAGAGAAAGGCCGTGAAAGCTCCGGTCAACGCGTCTCTTTCACCGCGATACCGTCTCCAGAAAACTAAAAAAGTGACCGTGAAGAAAACGGCCGACATCCAAAGGAAAAAAACCGATCCGGGCAAACCAAAAATGAAAGCGCTCGGCGTACCTAAATTTTGCATACCTTTATATTATAACAAATGTCTAAACTTAGTAAATGGGAATACCACAATCCTCCCCCGGCGGGCAGGGATTCTCTTTGGTACCACTGGCGGCTCCTTCTGCCCCTCCTTCATTTCCACCACCCCTTCTTCCACCGGAGCCACCACCTGCTGGATCTTCAATCTTACTTCCATCTCTGCCTGAACCACCACCTCCGCCAGAACCACCGCCAGAACCACCACCAGCCCTTCCGCCAGCGCCGCCGCCGCCACCACCAGGACCTCCGGGACCACCGCCAGGACCTCCGGGGCCACCAGGGCCTCGAGGACTGCCTGGACCGCCGCGTCCGCCGGGTCCGCCAGGACCACCGGGGCCGCCAGGACCACCTGATCCCGATCCGCCACTAGAACTGCCACCACTGCTGCTT
>CAYJVD010000023.1:0-8529 GCA_964373585.1 uncultured Candidatus Saccharibacteria bacterium | reverse complement strand
TGGTCCAGAATATTTGTAATCAACGGAGAGCGCTGACTCGAATCGTTCACCAGACGCTTTCGGCTCCACCGCGCGCGTGGCTTTTTTCAGCGCCTCGATTTCCTCATCTGCGGTGGTGAGCAATTCATCAGCCTGATCTATTTCTCTCAAGATTTCCGGCTTTTGAACTTTGGGCCATCTTTTGCGTTTTGGCCCTTTTCCGTAAGCGGCATCCACTACCTGGCGCGGGCCCAAGAATTCTTTTTCCGGCACTTGCCTGATCTCTGGTATTTCCACCACAAGCTCATTAACGCTTCCGTCCAAGACACTGCTGGCGTTCGATTTCCACTCCTTAAAAAAACCGTACACATTTGTAAACATCTGGAAAAGGAAAGCTTTGTCCATCTCCACCGTAGCCTCTTTGATACCGTAGCGAAAAACATAAAATTCGAGCTCCTCCTTAAAGCCATACCTGCTCCAGGCATCCAAGATGTGATTGACGCGGCCGAGATCAAGATTAATCTTTTTTAAAGAGCTGCGAATGGAAGGACCTCCGGGCAATTTAGTGTTGTAAATAGCGTTGACTGTCCGACCGGCAAAAAGATCCTGACTGACTCTCGCTCCCATGGCCAAATACCAGAGCTTTTCAAGACTACCCTTGGGAATCTCCATATTGCCGTTTTTGTCCATGATCTTAGCCAACATTATCTGAAATAACTCGTTCTCTGGACCGGCGTGCTCCTTTAAGTGACGCGAGTCGCCTGCTTTCTGTTCGGTGTACTGCGGTAAATAGTCGTAACGAATGGGGTGCAAGCGTCTCAAACCGGCCGGATCAAGATCTTGGCGCATCAGATATGTTCCATCTGGTTCATCACCTTGATTTATATTACCCGTGAGAATAAAGAAAAAACCTTTTTTAACAGGAAAACTGGTACCTTCTTCTTGAACATCTATCTTATCCCCCGGCATTTTCTTCAGAAGCTCGTTTAATCTACCGAGGACGGAGTGAGGAATCATGTTGTACTCATCTATGATAAGGGGCACACCCTCCATCATGGCTCTATACACATCTCCATAATTAAAATATGTTTCAGTGCCGGTCTCTTCTCTCTTCATGATATAATCCCGGATGACAGAATGTTTCTCCTCCCTTTTCTCCATTTCTAGGTCGGGATTTTTTAAATCAAAAGCTTTTATTTCATTTTCAATAAGAGAAAGCATTTCATCCACGGAGGGCATCTCTCCTTTTTGCAAAGCCAGATGGCCCATCAGTTCGGCCTTGCTAGTGTCCTTGGAGCCGGAAAAAACGATGGGCTCTTTGCCGGTCATCTTGCGGCCTAGAAATTTGGCGAACTCGGTTTTGCCTGAACCCATGTGGCCGTGTAGAAATGGATATTTGCCGATAGCGATAGCCTCCTCTGCCTCCTCTTCAATCTTTTTGACATAAGGCGTCTCGATGATTTTACCTCGAGACAAATCTCCTTTGTAATCCTTGAGCTCTTTTAGACGCAAGGCGTAGTACGCTTCCGGACTGGATTCCAAAAGCGCCGCCTTACCTTTATCGACAGCCCGAATAAGATCTCGCGCTTCTCCAAGCGCGAAAGAATGGCCCCTGGTAAGATTGCCGCTATCTCTTTCTTTGCTCATATTTTCAAGCAGGTGAAGCTCTTTCTTGAGCTCAACCTCTCTTAGTAGTTCAAGCGCCCTGGCTTCTTTCAAGGCGTTGATTAATGCTGCTTTCCTAAAAGAGACTAGATTTCTTTCCAGTGAACCCTCCGAGCCCAGTAATTCGTCCGCTTCGCGTTCCATCTGCTTCTCCTCTTCACGGAGGAAGGATTTTGATATTTTTTCAACTGACGCCTTAATCTCATCATCACGAAGGCCAGCTGACAGCCTTCGTCTCATTTCGAAAGGTTTTAGAGAAGCCAGCTCTTTTTCCGACTCCTCGCTACTGGCCGTAACGCTCTCGTCTTTTATATACAGCTCCCTTTTAGCCAAAAGCCTCTTTCTTTCGGCTATCTCGGCCTGATTAACATTCTCCTCAGCTTTCTCCCATTCTCCGGGAGTAATATCGGATATACTCTTGCGAATAATCCTCGCCTCCATCCATCCGTGTTCAGGGTCGTCTGGATTCGAATCACGCGTTATCCGCACCACATAACTCTGACCCTCTTCCGGCACTGCGGCACCCTCTTCCAAACGAATCTCCTTTCGATCTCTGTTAGAACTTCTGTGAATAACTTTACCGCCCTTATGAACAATGGTTTCAAAAACGATATTTTCGTAGATGGGCAACTTTTTCTCCAAAGAGGGTGCTTTTTCCATGGATTTATCATAGCATAAGCCAAATTTCGCAAACAGTATTCAAAGTCTCACGGTGCTTAGATATTTTTTAAGGAGCGCAGTCACGGCAGGCAGAAGCTTCTCAATCTTTTCTCCAACCACTTCTCCCAAAGCTTCATCCCTGTCATCATTCCACACCTTATCAAAGAGCTTCTTCTCCCCCTTGCCGACCATGCCGATCTGTAAAGCTCTAACAATCACGCCGACCTTAAGCAGTTCATCTACCGCCGCTCTGGTGGCCGAAGCATCTGAAGAACCGCCATCCGTCACTTCGATGACTATCTCCATAATCTTTTTTTGACTGATCCTTCTCATCTCCTCGTTACCGAGTGAAGCAAATATTTTCTCAAGGGGAACATGGTCGAATGTGGAGCCATCTTCTTTGACTTGCAAACCTTCAAACACTTTCACAATGGAGGCGCGTTCACTCCCGTAATGCTTGCCCTCTCCAAAAGGTTTGATAACCTTTTCGTGCCATGGGCTGGCAAAGACCCGAGCCTCACTGTCCACCCGGAGCTTTGAACCAGTGCGGGCTTTTTCAAGATTCAGATAAATATTAAACTCCTGCAACGAAGACAAGATCAGGACGAAACACTCTTTAAGCACTTTTAATTTGGAGGAATCCATGGAGCCTGACAAATCTCCCACCAATCTTACTCGAATGAGTTCCGGCCGTTTTACCAAGCTCTCTTTTTCGACCATGCGTTTCATCACTTTCACCTCCTCCGTATCCCCCTTTACGATTTTCGGAAACTCCACGACTACTTTCTCCACATCTAGCTCCTCACCTGTCTTATAATAACCCTCAAGCTCTTTTTGGAGTTCCCTAGCCGAACCGAAGATAATCTGACGCCAAAGTCGCGAAAGCTCCGCCAGATACGGAGCCACCTTCTTTTCAATGATTTGAAACTGATCTAATGTCTCTTTTGTGACCCCCTGCTCTTCCCGCCACTTGCGATCTGCTTCCTTTTCCATCTCTTTAGCCCTTTCTTCGGCCCCTTTTTCAATCTCCTTCTGATCCTTTTTTTCTTTCTCTTTTTTGCGTGTTTCAGACTCTCGCGTCCAATCCCTCATATCCTTATCATCCACTTGATCGGGCGTGTTTTTGTCATACTCGTCGTAATCGTCCTTAAACGGATCGCCTCTTCCATCTTCAGGGTCTCCTCCGCGAGGCCCCTCGCCCTCGCCTCCGGGGGGAGGTGGTGGGGGCGTATCTGGCGGTTTGGGTTGCCAATCTTCAAGATCCTTGGCCAACAACTGTTCGTAAATCGGTTCGAGAGTTTTTTGGAGCAAAAGATAACGCTTGCCAGCCTCACTTTCTCTCCCCTTTCCAGGCTTAAGGAGAAGCTCAACAATCTCTTTGGTCGTATACTCCTTGCCTCTATAAACTATCTTTCGACTTAAAGCTTCCTTCACATCATCAGATACTTCCACCTCTTCGTCCGGCACCATCTCTTCTCGTAAGAGCTTGTAAAGGAACTGCAGATGGCGAGGGGAATCCGTAAAATCTTTTTTTGGAAAAAGCTTTTCTCTGTAAAGCCTTTCTACTTCACGCCCCCCTTTTTCGTTGCGATCGTATTTGACCAATTTTCGTTCCACGATCTGGTTGACAAAAAAAGCATCGTCCAAGACATTGTAAAAAGTGTGGTGAATCTTATAAGCCGAGGCCTCCGCCCCATTCACAGTCTCATCCGGCTTTTCTTTTCTGATAGGCCGCGCCTTTTTCATTCTTTCGATAAATTCTGGATCAGAAACTCCTACCGCCTCCTCCCATTTTTTCAAAATCAGAGCGCCTGTTTTGCGGCTCATTTTGAGCGTGTGGTCGTGCAAAGAGACATACCCCTCCGCGTCTGTGGCCATATCCCTGAAATGACCGAGCTCATGAAGAACGCCCCAGATAATCTGCTCCTCGGAACAGTTCTTTTCAGCGAACCAGCGCGCGTCCAGATTAACTTCGCCTTTCTCGTGATCAAAAAAATAACCGGTGCCGATCTTAAATCTCAAGGAAACATCTTTGGCGAAATAAGCAAAAAAGTTCTTGTTAGCGTCGAGCATCCTTTGAGCTTTTTGGGCGTACTCCCCCAGAGGCTCCTTGTCGGGCCCGGACTTATCATCCTCAAAACTATCTACTCGATTTTCTTTCATGCATGGATTGTATCTTAAATCGGCAACTTTAGACAGCGTAACCCTCTTACGCTACGAACCCCTGGCTTCCGGCCTTCACCCCCAAACTCCACATAATGATCGCCGAATGCCGACCCGACAACATCCACCCGAACTTCTTCTTCCGAAACACTCCACGACTTCCCATATTCATTCTCGATGTGCGTTTTCAAAAGCTCTGCTGAAAGCCCAGCGGAGGAGATGGCCGCGTGGGTAACAAAAAGAGAAAGTGGGCTTTGGGGAAACTGCTCCTTGATGCCGCGGCACTTTTTTAGCACCGCCGCGATGTGGCCAAAGAGCACCACTGGAGTCTTTGCCCCATACAGCTGGTCAAACACAAACGCCATCTCTTTTTCCCCGCCCGCACGCGTGATCGGCTCCAAAAGCACGATCTCATCGGCAACGCTTCCCTTCCTCGATTCCTCAATCGCACTGAAGATGAAAAACTTGTTTCCATCCGCAAAAGTGAGATTGGTGTCGTTGTTGGAGCCCTGTCGGGTGCAGGAAAGACATTCCCGGATATTTTCTATCACGGAGTTCAGATTGCCTGTCATGGTGCTCGTGATAGGTTGGGAAGAGGCGGAGGCGCGGAAAATTTTCTCAATCTCGCCAAGCTTCCGCACAAGTTCGTGATTGCTCGTCTTCGCTCCCGACTGCTTCACATTCTCCACTTTTTTCTGGATCTTGTCGTACAGCTCTTGAAGGAGCACCACCTGCGCGCGAATCCTCCCAATATACCCCAACAAGAGCTCTTTTTCTCCGGAGACAAGCTCGTCCTCGCGCTTCACCACCAAGTTTTCAAGATAGTTCAAGTCTTGTGAGAGCGCGAGAGCGCCGGAAGAAGGTTTGAACTCTTCCCCCAGTCGCCTAAAAATGTGAATCACCGCCTCTGGGGGCCGCAACAGTTCTTGAAGCGTGCTCACCTCCTGCCTCGCGTGCATCTCTTCCACAAAGCCCAAAATGTTCACCACCGTGGCAAGCGGGCGCATCTCGTCCTGAAAATATTTCTTGATGTTTGCTCTGTTAAGTTCAATCTGATGTCCCTCTGCAATACGTTCAATCGCGCGGCGCACCTCTCCCTCATCCGGACGACCTTGGTAAAGCGCGGCAACCGCCGCGCCAACGGCTTTGTTTCCATGTGCGAGAAGAAGCTGCATGCGCGCCTTGTCCATGGGTTCAGGATAGAGATCAAGATCCTTGAGCTCCTCCAAGTTCAAGATCACATTGCTCAAACGCACATCAACTGTTTCAATACTGCCGAGCGAAAGATGAACCGTTTCTTTTTGAAGTAGAGCCTGAAACGCTCCAAGCTCTTTGGCCTCAATCCCAAGATTTTCTGGCGTGAGCGGATCCTGCGCCTTGCGTTTCTCCAAAAGCTTTTTGAGCGTCTCGGCTTGCTCCGGCATAAGAAGTGTACCCAGATCAACCTCCCCGCCTCTGCGGAACGGATCCCACTCGCCATTCAGCAAAAGCGCCAGTTCAAAACCCGCCACCGCTTCTTTGTCTTTGTCGCGGTGAGACATATTCGCGAGGTAGAGTGACGTATTCGTGAGCGAACGGATCTGCTCCGGCAGAAAAGTTTCAGGAACTTTCTGTATGCCAAACTTACTCTTGAAGAGGCGCGTGATCTCTCCGAGCACCCGCTGCTTTTCACCCGCCATGGTCTCTGGAGAAAGTTCTCGCATCGCCTTTCGCATCCCCGCGAGGTTTCTCTCGTATGGACGCCTGCCTTTAGTTGAGTTCGGTTTTTCCAAAAGGGTGAGCTGGGCGCGATAGAGCGGAAAAAGCTCCGTTCCAAAGCGTTTGAGCTCTTTGGGTGGGAGGGTCTCAAACAGTTTTCCGTACTCGACAAAAAGAGTTGGGGACGCGAAAAGAATATCTTGCGAGATACGGTAGCACTGGGTACGGTCATCGTCCGACCAATGTTCGCGATCCATCCTTGTCTCCATCTTCTGGAGCCCGTGGATCGCTTCCTGGCGCGTGCGCGGATGCACGCGCTTATCAAAAATCGAGAAGGTGGCGGTATGGACAAGATATACGAGCGCGTGGAGCTGGTTCATGGTTCCAAACTCCGCGACATCGGACGAAGCAAGCAACGAGAGCAGCTGGAGGCGGAGCGGCACATCTTCCGGCGCGCCGCGCGCCAGATAACTGCGCCAGAGTCCCCGGGCTTCCCGCAGGCAAAAGTCTTTTGCTTCGTCTGTCGCAAAAAGTTCTTTGATCGCAGGAGCGTTTTTTCTAATCACATCTGGCTGATACTCTCCCTCTTCAAACTGGTGCGCTCTCACAAACGCGTCAAGCAGCGCGACGAAATGGCGCTCGTCAAGTGGTGGCACACTCCCTTTTTGGAAAAGCGGCGCGAGAGCGTCAATAACATTTTTACTGATTTCATTGAGCGGCGCCATGCGGTCATCGGTCTCTTTGCCTTGGTCCACGAAATGTCGGCCGATCTTCAAATCCAGCTCATCCGGAAGAGCAAAAGGGTCTTTCGTCGTACCGAGCGCTAACGCTTCAAGTCCGCTGTCCGATGAGAGGAAATAGTTTGGAAAACTCTCTGCGATTTGCGGCATCCGACGAACACCCATAAAGAGTGGTAACTTCGTACCCAAATCGACAGCACGCTCCCGGGAAAGCTTCCCGCGGAAAGCAAGTCCAAGAAGAGTGAGCACATCCCCGGGCTGCGCCTCGGACTCCGCCATCGTCTTGAAAAAGGCAACGGTCTCCTCCCCCGCAAAACTGTTCCCAAAGAGAGTCGCAAGGGCGTAATCAGTCACGAGACGGGGACACTCCTTGTACGCGCCCAGAAAGATTGAAAGTCTTTTCTCATCAAGGTCTTTCACGCAGAGCGCTTCGGCAATAGGATATTGCGAAAGGTAGGAACGGAAATCCGGATCACCGGGATACGCCTCGCAGGCGCGTGTGGCTTTCAACATCCTCTGAAGGCTGTTCCTCTTTGTCATCGGATATTCTTCCATTAAGAGGCTCTGGCGCAAATGGATGCTGTAGGGAGACTCACCAGTCGCTGACTTCAAAAAGTTTTCCCATTTCTCTAGAAGCGCAACCTCGTGAGGCGAGAGCGCCCCTTCTTCTCTCTCAAGCGCGAGCAGATCGGCGTTCGGAAGCGCCTCCCGCGCCAGTTTGCGCAGCTCTTTTGGCAAAAAAACATCGCGCGCCACATTGCCTGCAAGATCATGGGCAGCTTCACGGAGATTACCAGAACCAGAGATATGTTGATCTCGGGGGGTGAGCAATTCGCGCACATTGGAAAGTTGCGGGTACGATTTTTCCGCAGTATCTAAGATGGCACCGAAGTCAGGCTCTTCTCGAAGCCTTCGCAACGCGCCATTTGCGTGCGTTGTGCGGTAGCTTCGCGTATCCGCCGCCGCGATAAGCACAAGGGCGCGGATCGATTCTGGAGACGCAAGATGGGGAAGCTCATCAATGAAGAAGCCTTGGCCATCGGTATACGATTTTTGAAGAAGGATCTCCTCATATGCGCGGAGAGCATGGGCAGACTCATCCCCCAAAAATTTTTCCCCAACAGAAGACTCCTTCAAACTCCTCCAAAACACGGCATCGCCAGGATCAATCTCTCCCGCGAAAGAGGCAGAAACATCGTCCGAAAAAGTTTTTCCGGATGACCAATATACTCTCCGCGCCTTCTCCATACAAGCCCTTTCCAAAAATCTTTCCGCCGAATATTCATCCATGAACGAACCGATCTTTTCCCGAAGGGGGGCGATCTCTTCCACCAGTATGTGCGCGAGCACAGAACTTATCACCGCCTCACTTCTCCCATACAAAAGGGAAACTACAGGCTGGCGCACTTCATCAAGACCACCGCGCAAAAGATCCTCATAGCCGTACCAGTGAGATCTAAAATTCACGCCACGCTCCGCGCGCGCGCGCAAAGACGTCTCCGCAAGCGCCGCGAAGAACTCTTCGCGTTTCTCTTCTGGAAATTTTTTCTCCCGCTCGGCCTTCTCCACCAGCGGCGCAATCACCCGCCGTTTGTACTCTTGATCAATCGCCTCCACAAGCTCC
>CAYJVD010000022.1:8482-8789 GCA_964373585.1 uncultured Candidatus Saccharibacteria bacterium | reverse complement strand
CGAAGAAATTCGTGTGCTGATTGGAGCCGATTCCATCGGCAGAAAGGAAGTGAGATAAATGAAACCAGTTGTTGTCCTCGTCGAGGATGACAAGGAGGCGCAGCGAGAGATCGCCTGCCTCCTCGAGAAGATCGGGTGCAAGGTTCTTGCGCCGAACTCTTTCGAGGAGGTTGCACGGAGGCTTCTCGATCACTCCCTCGTCGATGCCAAGCTGGTCTTGATGGACTGGCAGCTTGACGGGTGGGCGCGAGGAGAAACTTCGGCGAAGATCCTCCGATCCCTTTCCCTCCTGAGTGGGTTTATGGGA
>CAYJVD010000022.1:0-8472 GCA_964373585.1 uncultured Candidatus Saccharibacteria bacterium | reverse complement strand
AGCAGTCAAGGCGGCGTTTTGTGGGTTTTCCCACGATGCCAACTGCGTTGCTCCTGACCCGCGACAGCTCCAAGCGGCGATACTTGGGCTTCAATCAGTCGCATGGCTGATGGAAGCGGCATCGCCGGAGCTCGCGAGTTTCGTTGAGAAGGTGCGCCCCTCACCGTATCCGTCCGACCGATCCGGCCCAGTCCTTTACAAGGGCTGGCGGGCGGTCGAGTCGGGGGATACGGAGGAGGTGTACCGCACCCTCAACGAGCTTTCGCGACAGCTCCAGGAGCTGTTCGAGCCCGTTGTCTCCAAGGAGTAGTCTTCCCGGACTACTCGCGCACAAACCAAAGAAGATTGGTCACTGTGCGAGAAAGGGATGGTGATCACCGACCAAGGACTGGTGAAATAAATATATAGGGCTGGAGAGCCCGTCAAACTCCGTCGTCCGGTAACGCAAAAAACCGGTGTCCGTCCACGAAGGAGGTGCGCATGGACAAGAAGGTTTTCGTGGTCGTCCTTTCGGGGACTGGTCACGAGACCCACGGGGACCTCCAGATCGTGGATATCTTCCTGAACAAGGAGGTGGCCGCGATGCGGAGGGCGAACCTCGAGAGGAACCTTCGGATGGAAGCTGATCAGGAATGGTCGGCGGAAGTTCGGGAGTTCCCTCTCAACGAGGTGAGCCCGGAGGACTATTAGAGTCTTCCGCCCCGTGAACTACCCTCCAAGCCCGGTTCGGAAGGAGGGCCCCGCTAAAAAGGGGAACGGGCATCTGCGTGAAAGGCCGATAACCACTTTTCACGCAAGGACCAAGGACATCGTGTTGTCCGCCGAAAACACGAGGGTGATGACCTGCATCAACGAACAGACTCCGAAAGGAGAAAATTATGGGCGAGTGAGATATTTCTCGCCCCTCTTATGAATCACTCAATCTCATTTATGGTGAATGATTTTGAGTGATTCTTGGAGAAAAGGAGATTCGTCATCCAACTGGTTGCTCTTTAGAAGCATTTTAAAACCTCAAGCGGTGGGTATGAAAGCTCTCTCTTTGTGCCCGCCGCTTGGGGTTTTTATATTTTCGTGGAATTTTTATCTTGAGCGGGCATACATTTCGTGAGTTGAGTTTCGCATATCTTTTTGATATTATGCTTGAAAGTTATTCACATTTATAAATATTCTTTAAACAAAGAAAGAGCATGTTAGAAAAAAAAGAAGGCGCCGAGCTGCCTGAAGGGCGCCAGCATCCATTTAGCAATTTGCCGGCAGTCATCACCTATCTGAATGCCGCTGCGACTGCGAGAAAGACCCGGGAGGCGTTGGAAGCTTTGCGCGAAGAAGGCAGGCGCCTGGCAGGTTTTCAGAAGGAAAGATCGTCCGGGCCGCGGTGCGCGGCCTGCGGCGGACCGTCATATCCAGCCCCAAACCAGTACAGAGGGCATACACATGCATCCGATTGTCGGCGAAATGAACTGGAGGCGGCTCGCGAGGCCGCCCATAACGCCGAGATGGCCAGGAGGGGTGCGGAACAGCAGGCTCGTGAGGCTGTCAATGTCGCGATTGCGGAAACGGAGCTCGGCCGCACGGCTACGGCCAAGGGGATGACTATTCGTCTCGATCGAACAGATGATACTATTTTCAGTATTTGGGACAATAAGGGGGGCGATAGTATCGCAACTGGAACCTGGGAAGATGTGAATGGATACTTTGGCGGCACACATGCCACGATAGAAAGTCTGGGTTTCAGGGGATCAGAAGAGCGGGAGTAAATCTCTATCTGTCGAAAGTCATCTGGCAGGTTCGCGTGCCAGATATTTTTGAACCTCGTTTTCTATTTCTGTTTGCGTAATCGTGATGCCAAAGCGAGCGCTGATTTCGGAAAGTTGGTGATTCAGAAGTTTTTCGAAGTCGGTTACTATTTTTTGCGCAGGCTCGCCAGCCACTTCGGCCATCTTTTTTACAGTGTAGGAACATTTGCCGAATTTGGCGATCAGTTTTTCCTTAATCTGATCGCGCACGGATTTATTATCAGGCTCTTTTTCAAGCGGGCTAAACAGATAGGTCAAGTCGGATATATCATCTTCACGGTCCAAAATCTCGGCGGTAGCGGGCACCGGGCCGCCGTGGCGGAGTCTTTGCGTAAAATTAACCACCTCTAACACACGGTCCTCGGGCAGTTGTCCCTCTCCGCGCTCTTCCGTCATGGTGGCCGCTAGGTCTGCCGTCTCTTGTCCGAGGCGAGATGCGATGTCAGATTGTGTCAGTGCGGTGTCCTCGAGAATATCATGAACAAGCACCGTGGCCAGTATCTTCGGCTCTTTGATCTGGTAAAAATCGCGCGCGGTCAAAAAAAGTTGCAAAGAATGCACGGCGATATGGGAGCCGTCCTTGCGCCTTGATTTGCCCGGAGTTTTGGGGAGAAGAAAGCTATCCAGAACGAATTGAAAGAGGCGCGCCTCCTCGTCTGAAAGAAGTAGCTGTTTTTGCAGATCTCCTACAGATAACTTGTTTTGATAGTATGCTTCGCAAACTTGATCATTTAGTTCCCGGACTTTCTCTTTGCGAAAGGCAAGGAACCCTTCAGCATTGAAGGGATCTGAGTCGCTTGGACCGGGGGATTTTGGGGATTCCGACATAATTTGCTTTAATTATAACATGGGATTTGAGAGTATCACAGAAATCAAGCGCGAGTCTCGAGAAAGGAGCGAAGAGGTCTACTATCGTAATCCGGAAAATCCAGCCCGCGCATTGACCATGAGTCCTTTTGAGCAGATTCGTTATGAAGAGAATTCAAAATTAGCTCGTGTCGTGTGTCGTAAGCTGTATGATTTGTTGGACGGCAAGGTGCAGCTTGCTGATATCAAGGATGCGAGTATTGGCATATCTAGTCTTAGCGCACCTCAAAGAAAGGTTATCGATGCTATCGTTAGCAACATTTCGAAGACTATCGAATGGAAGCCGAATAGTCGCAGGCCCAGCCTCCACTCTTTGTACGAACTTCACGGCAAAAATCAGGTAGGGGAGTTTTTTTATAGAGGCGTCGAACATCGCGGGGTTTCATCACATGAGATATCCGACGAGCAAATTTCGCTTACCCTTTTAGATGTGGTTTTAATTCATGTTAACGATCCGGCTACCTGGGCCAAACTGGTTGGCAATGCAGGACATGCGGAAGATTGCGAAGGGTTTCTCAAGAAATACCATTTGAGCGGCGAAGTGCCTCATAGTATGAATGATTATGCTTACATTAATCGCCAATTTGAGAGAACGGTTTATATAAATGTCGGTGGAAAAAAGGCAGATGAAATAAGAAAAATAGAAAGGCACGAACTTTTTCACGATCTTTATCATCAAGCTATTGAACCTATGCAAACCTCCACATACAAAAGCGGGCCGATGCACGATTGGTTTGTGGAGATGAAGGATGAGATCGTGGCCTATGTATTGTCCGAGCGATGGGCCACCTCTTTATCTAAGTTTACGAGATCGAGCAATAGAGCTATCTTTACAGATAAATTATTTACTAAAAAGATTAAAGAGGGGCTAGTTCGAGTGGCTTTGGAAAAACGAGGTGTTGATCCGCTTGATTTTATGTTGGCGGCAGAGAAAGACAAAGACACTCTGTCGAAACGACTTTCTCCTGATGAATTGGCGGATATTTCTAAACAAGCCGATCTGTATTATTTAGAAATATTATTCGTGCAGCGGGAGCTGGGGCGTTTGAAGCTATTAAAAAGTAAGTCGTTCGACGCCGCGCTTCGGGCCACTCTCACGGCGCAATCTTTTAAGGAAATGGTGTATCATCTTTCCCGCATGGATGCCGGAATCTATGCAGACGCTCTCTTGCTCGTAGCCGGCCCAGAAGAAAAATGGGATGTCAAAGCAATCGCTACTTTCGTCTCCTCGGCACTCAATATGAAATTGCCGGTTTTACATTTACCTGAAATGATCGAAAGAGTTAGAAATTCACACACAATCGGTTATTTTCAAAATACTCTGGCGTATTATGAAAAAAACCAAGACCGTTGGCTTAATCCAACGGGAGACAACCATTTAGGTTTCAATTTAATTACCTGATAAAAATCAGACAGATCGATTTACTATACTATCGTAACGATCGTCATGAAAGTATAGTAAAGTTGTTGACATCATCTATGTGATGTTTTTCAATGTGCCTGTTTTTCCAACCTCAAAAATTTGCACGCAGTCGATAATATTTTTCGCCTTCAATTCTTGGAAAAATTCTTCAGGCAATTTTACCTTACCCGCCCAAAGGCTCTTTTGCAGCATTTCCAATCCGAGCAGTTGTAATACTCCTCGCAGCCAATGCCGCGCGCGGCGCTCTTTTTCGGGGATGTCAAACGCCACAATAATCGTCGATGAACTCAGTATCTTTTTATAAGTTGTTCCCTTTAATGAATAAGCGTTTTGCTCGCGGATCTTTTTTAGTTGCGTTCTTCCTTTACTGTTTAATATCCAGAGTGAATTTTTGCCACTTTTTTTGTTCTCTATCAACCCTTGCCTCTTGAGCCGATTGAGCAGGAGGTAAGCTCGAGTTTTGTGACGATACCATTCAGCTAGTTCACGTTTCTTTGGTTTGTACGGGATGCCAAGCAATCCCAGTCGATGTTTTCGATACGATTCATGATAAAGCGAAAGATACCACTCCATGATGTCGAGCGTATAGGCTACCCCTTCGTTTAGCAGTTCGAGTAAGAGCTCTTTTGTTTCACCGCGATGCATTAATCCAATTTTAACACAAAACCGGTAATCACTATACTAACAAAACGATCGTCACAGTTGTATAGTGAGTTTTGGGTGAGTGTCATTGCGAAGCACACTTTTCTGGCGTTGGCTGGGGTTTCGTGTTAGCATCATTTGCATGAAATTTACCAAGAAGATTTTGCCGAACGGTCTGCGGGTGGTGAGCGTGCCGGATTCGGAGGCGCTAGCCTCGACTGTGCTTGTTCTAGTGGAGGCCGGTTCCAAGTACGAAACCAAGTCAATCAATGGCGTCTCTCATTTTTTAGAGCATATGTGTTTTAAGGGGACGACCAAAAGGCCCAAGGCGCTTATGATTAGTTCGGAGCTCGACAGTCTGGGCGCCCAGTACAACGCTTTCACCAGTCAGGAATACACCGGATATTACGCCAAAGTTCAGCCCAAACATTTTGACAAAGCGCTTGAGATCGTAGCCGACTTATATCTCAACCCCTTGTTTGAAGAGGCCGAGATTGAGAAAGAAAAAGGGGTGATTATAGAGGAGATTAATATGTATGAAGATATGCCGAACCGCAGAGTGGGAGAGTTTTTGATGAAGCTGATGTACGGCGATCAGCCGGCCGGTTGGGGAGTGGCGGGAGAAAAAGAGATAATTAAGATTCTCAAACGGGACGATTTCATAAACTACCGAAAAAATCATTATGTGGCCAAAGCCACCACGGTCATCGTGGCCGGTAAATATGATGAAAAAAGTCTTTTTAAAAAAATAGCTGATAAATTTGCCACCATTGAACCTAATTCCAAAAAACCTAAAATCAAAACTAAGGAAAAACAGAGCGAGCCACAGAGCCTGGCCCATTTTAAAGAGACCGATCAAACTCATCTGATGATCGGCTTTCGGTCACGAGACCTTTTCCATCCCGATTTGTATGTTCTTGAGGTGCTTGCGGGCGTGCTCGGAGGCGGCATGAGTTCGCGTCTTTTTCAGGTGGTGCGCGAAGAGATGGGGGCGGCTTACTATGTGCGAGCTGGCAACGATTCTTACACAGATCACGGTATTTTTGAGATAGCGGCCGGGGTGGACAACAAAAAAATTGAAGCGGTAATCACGGCCATATTGAAAGAAGTCAAAAGATTGAAAGAAGAGCTGGTGGGAAAGAGTGAATTGCGCAAGGTAAAAGATTCTCTTATCGGCCATCTTTATCTTGGTCTGGAAAAATCCGACTAGCTGGCTAATTTTTACGGCGTACAAGAAATATTAAAAAAAGAAATTCACACCCCAGCCCAAGTGGCCAAAAAAGTAGAGGCGGTCGAGCCAAAGGATTTGAGGAGAGTCGCGCAGGCTATTTTCAAGGACAAAGGAATGAACCTGGCCGTGATCGGGCCGTTTAAGGAAAAAGAGCAGTTTGCCGAAGTCTTTCATTTATAGTAAAATTTGAAGATGCAGATAAATATTACTACTACTAGTGTGGTGCGCGGAGTGCTGGTTCTGGCCGGCTTTTTTCTGATTTATAAACTAATCGATCTTGTGCTTATTTTGATCACTTCTGTAGTCATCGCTTCCGCCATAGAACCCTTTACTCAATCTCTCGAGAAGATCGGCATTCCCAGATTGCCTTCTGTCATTTTAATCTATCTTTTCGTCTTGCTTGTTTTTTCGGCTCTGATTTTTTTCGTTTTTCCTCCTTTTTACAACGAATTTATAAGCTTAACGGATGATCTGCCTGAATATCTGCAAACTCTGGATCTTTATGAAAAAGATAATGAGGTGGCGTGGTTGAAAAACATTTTGCCGGATAGCACAGGTCTTAGCGGCGCTTTTGCGAAAATTGGCGGAGGGTTCCTGCAGACGGCCGGTTTTCTTTTTGGTGGAATTTTTGGTTTCTTTCTGATCATAGTTATCTCTTTTTATTTGGCTGTGCAGGAAAAGGGGATCGAGAATTTTTTGCGCCTTGTGTTGCCTGTCGAGCATGAAAGATACGGCATTGATCTTTGGCTTCGTTCCCAGAGAAAGATAGGCCTGTGGCTTCAGGGACAGATGCTCCTTGGTTTCATCATGGGCGTTTTTGTTTATCTGGGCCTCACAATTTTGGGGATTAAATACGCCCTGTTGCTGGCTCTACTTACCATCGTTTTTGAATTGATACCGATCTTCGGCCCCATCTTGGCGGCCGTGCCGGCGGTGGCCATCGCTGCTTCCCAGAGTCTCACTTCCGGAGGACTGGTTCTCGGATTTTACATTATTCTCCAGCAGTTTGAAAATCATCTTATTTATCCTCTGGTGGTCAGAAAGATGGTGGGGGTGCCGCCGCTTTTATCCATTCTCTCGCTTATTGTCGGAGCACAATTAGCTGGATTTTTGGGGGTTATTTTGGCTGTACCTTTGGCCTCCGCTTTGGTAGAACTGATCAATGATTTTGAAAAAAGAAAACATCAATAAATTTTACCTGACCACGCCCATATTTTATGTTAATGCCAGCCCTCACATGGGACACGCCTATGCCGCAGTTTTGGCGGACATTATCGCGCGCCATGGCAGAGCGCTTGGCGCAGAGACATATTTTTTGACCGGTACGGACGAACACGGAGCCAAGATCGTAAGGGCGGCCGAGGCGGCCGCCAAGGAAACCAAGCTTTTTGTGGACGAGACAGCGGGTCAGTTCCGCGCTCTTTTTTCCTTGCTTAATATTTCTTACGATCAGTTTATCCGCACTTCTGATCAGAGACGGCATTGGCCGGGCGCCACCAAGCTGTGGAATAAGATGCTTGAAAAGGGCGATCTTTCCAAGCGTCAATATCGGGGTCTTTATTGCGTGGGGTGCGAAGCGTTTATTACCGAGAAGGATTTGGCGGAGGGAAAATGTGTCTACCACGCCAAGGAGCCGGAGGTGATTGAAGAGGAGAACTATTTTTTCCATCTTTCCAGATATGCCGAGCGCATTTTGAAAGCCGTTCAATCCGATGAGATAAAAATTTTGCCAGCCACCCGCAAGAATGAAATCCTGACATTCATCAAAGAGGGGCTTGAGGATGTCAGTTTTTCGCGCCCATCTAAGGACATCTCTTGGGGCGTGCCTGTGCCGGATGATCCATCTCAAACCATGTATGTCTGGTGCGACGCCCTTTCGAACTACCTTTCGGCTTTGGGGTACGGCAGTGGCGACGAGATAATGCTGGAAAAATTCTGGCCGGCCGATCTGCATATTTTAGGCAAAGACATTTTGCGTTTCCACGCGGCCATCTGGCCGGGCATGCTAATGTCCGCAGGTCTGCCCTTGCCCAAGACCATGCTGGTGCACGGCCTGATTCTTTCCGGCGGCCGCAAGATGTCAAAAAGCATCGGCAATGTGGTTGATCCGCTTGAAGTGATTAAAGAGTACGGCACGGACGCCTTTCGTTACTTCCTTGCGCGGGAAATAAATCCTTTTGAGGACGGTGATTTTACAAAGGAAAAATTCAAAGAAAGCTACAATGCTAACTTGGCCAACGGTCTCGGCAATCTCGTTTCGCGCGTCATGAAAATGAGCCAAAGTTACTTGGACACTCCGCGTCCATCTGGACGCGGAGTGTCCGGGTGGTCTAATTTTCAAAAATTTATGGACGGATACGAAGTAAACAAAGCCGCCGATCTCATTTGGCAAAAAATAGGAGAGCTTGACCGCAAAATTCAAGAGAGCGAGCCGTACAAGCTGATCAAAACTGACAACCAAAAAGCCAAAGCGATTATTGCCCATGCCAAGCTGAAAGCGGTTGGGTTGGCGA
>CAYJVD010000021.1:0-9130 GCA_964373585.1 uncultured Candidatus Saccharibacteria bacterium | reverse complement strand
CTTGACCGATAAAAGAGCCTAGCCTATCCTCATGGTATGAGTTTAGCCACATTTAGTCGAAGCTTTAACTTAGCCTTGGATAGACAGCTTAAGACCAAGATCCGGGCCGCTCTTAGGGTGAACGCCAACCCATATTTAAAAGAGCTTTTGGATCATGTCGTCAAGATGATCATGGCTGGCGGCAAAAGACTGAGGCCGTATCTGGTGACGCTTGGCTTTCGGGCAGCCGATGGCAAAGACGAAGAGAAATGTTTGCGAGTGGCCACCGGCTATGAACTGTTTCATTTCTTTGCTTTAGTCCACGATGATATCGTCGACCACGCGCGCGAGCGTCATGGCGTAGAAACTCTCAACCATCTGTTTGGCGATTCGCAAGCCATTTTGGTCGGAGACATCTTATTGCCGTGGGCATTGGAACTGCTTGAACTTTCGTCCACTAAGACCTTGGCCAAGAAAATGATGGACGAGGTGCTTATTGGACAGGTCCTCGATGTGCGATTGATGGAGAAAAAGAAGCGTGAGATTAATAAGGAGGAGCTTCTCGAAGTGATAAAATTGAAAACGGCCAGTTACAGCTTCATTCGCCCTCTTCAGATAGGCGCGGCTTTGCGGGCGCGCGATCAAAAGTTCGAGGAGTTCGCTCAAACTTTTGGGGAGGCTTTAGGTATCGCGTTTCAGATGCAAGATGATTGGCTGGATAAAGAAGAAGATAAGAAGGAAGGCAAGCCCACTTTTTTTACCTGTGGTTATCAGGCGGAGGGTCTCAAGATGATGAATGAGCATTTTGATTTAAGCGAAAATATCTTGGAAAAGCATGAAATGTCGGATAGATTAAAAAAAGATTTTTCTGATCTGGTGCGTTTCATCCGAGAACGCCGAAAATGATCAAAAAATATGGTAAAAACTACTACTTTGCCAGCTTATTTTTTCCTAAAGAGTTAAGAAAAGAAATTTGGGAGATCTACAAGTTTTTTCGCGTACCCGACGAGATCGTGGATAGCAGTCCGCATCTCTCTGAAAAAGAAAAGAAGGAAGCTTTGGGGGCGTGGAGAAGAGAATGGAAAAAGACCAAGGCCGGAGAAATTTTTGATAAGTACCAGATCCCGCTTGCTCTTGCAGACCGATTTCTAGACGCCATGGAGAGCGACATTCATAAAAAAAACTACGCCACTTACGAGGAGCTTGAAATTTACATGTCCGGTTCTGCCGGCGCGGTGGGGGAGATTCTGACTTACATGTTGGGATATGAGAGGCCGGAAGCTTTTTTCTGCGCGCGCAAGTTGGGCGAAGCTATGCAAGTCACTAATTTCATCAGAGACATTAATTATGATAGAGAAGTGTTGGGCCGGATTTATCTTGATCCGTCCAAGATGGATTTTTATATTAAGAAAGCGAGAGCGCTTTATCGAGAGGCAGATTCTGGCATACCGTTACTAAGGCGGGGTCGTTTGGCGGTTACAATCGCCAGCCGTCTTTATGAATCTATTTTAGAGGCTAAAAGATCACCTAGTTTATGGAAAAAAATAAAGTTATCATTATCGGTGGCGGTGTGGGAGGTTTGGCCGTGGCATGCTTGCTCTCGAGACAGGGGTATCAGGTAGAGCTTTTTGAGAAGAACGATAAACTGGGCGGAGTCTTCAATCTCGACGGGCCTTCTTGGTACATGATGCCGGATGTGTACGAGCGTTTTTTTAATATGTTGGGCGAAACAAGAGAAAACTACTTTGAACTGGAAAGAGTCGACCCATCCTACCGCGTTTTTTTTGAAGATGAAAAAATTGATATTTATTCAGACTTGGAAAAAGACCTGGCTACTTTTGAGAGACTTGAACCGGGTTGTGGGTTGAAGTTAAGGAGATTTTTAGATCAAGGCCGCAAGAAATATGAATTGGCCAAAGCTTTCATGTTCGGTGATTATTCTAAGTTGCTAGCGTCTATTCCGTTTCCGGTTTTTTCTTCCATGGACAGATATCTTAAAAAAAATTTTCAATCAGAAAAAGTGCGCAAAATATTGAGCTATCCATACATGTTTTTGGGCGCGGCGCCCAAAGATATCCCGGCTCTTTATAGTTTTATGAGTTACGCTGATTTTGGTTTGGGGGTGTGGCTTCCCAAAGGCGGCATGCCGGAGATCGTGAAAGCGCTTCTTCGAATTGGCGTAAAACATGGAGTAGTTTATCATGCCAATTCACCGGTCGAGCAGATTGAAGTAGAAAGAGGCAGGGCAGTGGCCGTCCGAGTCCGAGGAGAAGCTGTGGCGGGGGATATTTTTATATCAAACGCCGATATCCATCACACAGAGACGGAACTCCTGGTGCCCAAGTGGCACAGCTATTTGGAAAAATATTGGCAGAGCCGAAGGATGTCGTTTCCAAGTCTGCTTATCTATTTAGAACTGAAAAAAAATTTACCCAAAATGCCATATCACAATATTTTTTTTGGTCGGCAGTCTTTCTATGTCAAGGTTGAACCTTGCCAAAGTAAACTGTTTATTCTCTGTCCACTGGTGCCGAGTGTCGATTATGTTTTAGACAGCATGGAGCAGAAAATAGGTTTCAAAGATTTAAGAAATCAGATCGTCAGTCAAAGATTTTTTGGACCGCAAGACTTTGCCGGCACGTACAACTATTTCAAGGGGTCAACTTTGGGATTGGCGCACACCTTGTTCCAAACAGCTTTCTTTAGACCTAGCCAGCGAAGCCACAAGGTGAGAAATCTTTACTATGTGGGGGCCAATACCAATCCGGGTATCGGCGTGCCATCATGTTTGGCTTCCGCCGCGCGCCTGGTAAAAATGTTGTCCCCAACATAGTGACTTTAGTCTTCCGGGCGGTGTTTTAATTTTTGCAATGTGCGGGATTTTAGGTTATGTGGGAAATGGAAAAGAGAAAAACGCTGCTCGTTTAGTTTTTGAAGGTTTAAAGAGGCTTGAATACAGAGGTTATGACAGTTGGGGTGTGGCCGCTTTCAATCAACATTCGGGAGTTATCGAGGTGGAAAAGAGAATCGGCAAAATTGGCCAAGCCAGGATACACTTGAGAGCTGGCAATCTGGCTTTGGGTCACACTCGTTGGGCTACTCATGGGGGAGTGACCGATATCAATGCCCACCCGCATTCTGATTGTAGCGGCACTCTCGCCATAGTTCACAATGGCATTGTGGAAAATTATCAAGAGCTCAAGAAAAAATTGTTGGCTCAAGGCCATTCTTTAAAGTCGGAGACAGATAGTGAAGTGATTGTTCACTTGATTGAAGAGCTAAGAAAAAAAAATAAAAATTCTTCTTTGCGCCAGGCAGTTTTTAGGGCCTTTTCTCTTTTAGAAGGTTCTAACGCTATTGTGCTGATGGATAAAGAGAGTCACTCCCTGTTTGCTTGTCGTAACGGGTCGCCGCTCGTGGTGGGTATTGCCAAAGGAGAATACTTTATTGCTTCAGATGTGCCGCCTTTTTTAGCCACTACTCGAAAAGTGACCTATTTGAATGATGGAGAAGGGGTGGTTATCAAATCGACCGGGATCAACCTTTTTAACTTTAAGACTGGAAGACCAAAGAAAACTGTTTCGCAAAATTTAAAATTAGAAGCCGAAGCCAGTGATAGAGGGAAGCATCCTCATTTTTTGATCAAGGAGATTAGAGAACAAAAGGAGACTATTCCTAAGGTAGCTGACTTGAACAAAGAAAAAATTTTAGATCTTGCCCGAAGAATTAAGAAAGCAAAACAGGTTTATATCATTGCCTGCGGTAGCGCCTACTATGTGGCCCTGACAGCCAAATATTTTTTTGCGGAAGCGGGTGTTGAAGCGCATATTTACGGCGCTTATGAATTCATCCCTTTTGCCAACTTCTGCTCCAAAAGGAGCGTGATTGTGGCCATTTCCCAAAGCGGAGAGACGGCTGACACATTGATTGGCATGCGCGCAGGCAAAGAAAAGGGAGCCTATTTAGCGGCCCTAATCAACGCCCAGGGCTCGACCTTAGAAAGAATGGTCGACTCTACACTTCTTGTTGGGGCGGGGCCGGAGATTGCCGTGGTTTCCACTAAGGCTTTCACTTCGCAGCTCACCACTCTCTATTTACTGTCCATGGCTACTCTAGGTCAATTTTGGCAAGCTCAAAAAAAACTTAAAAAACTTTTACCTGTCTTCAATGAATGGTTTGATAAAAAACTAGAGGCGCAGATTTGCGCTCTGGCTAGATCTATCTTCAAGGACGAACATGCCTATGTTATTGGAAAACATTTAAATTATGGCGTGGCCATGGAGGCGGCTCTTAAGATTAAGGAGACCAGTTATATACATAGCGAAGCTTTCGCGGCCGGTGAACTGAAACACGGTGTGATCGCCCTGATTGAAAAAGGCACGCCCTGTCTGGTCTTTTTCTCTAACGATTCAGTGCGAGGTGAAGTCTTGGCCTCGGCAGCTGAACTCAAAGCCCGGGGTGGAAAGATCATTGGTGTCGGTCCGTTCAATGACCCCGTCTTTGAACATCATATCGAAACCCCCGATTTGGGACCTCTTACTATTTTGCCGAATTTGATAGTAGGCCAGTTGCTCGGCTATCATCTCGGTCTTGAGCGAGGCGCCGATCCCGATAAGCCTCGCAATTTAGCTAAGAGCGTGACGGTAAAATAGCTTTGGACAAGGGGATAGGCGTGCTATTATTTCAATATGAAAAATCACGCCAAGGTGGGCAACAGGAACGGCCGGCCGACTTATCGCACGCCGGCCACATTTCGCATCAGAAAACATATTAATACCTTAAGAAACAAGATCAAAACCCCTCCGGGGAAAGGTTAAACCTTTCCCCAAATAAGGGGATTTTGGCAGTTTGGCCATAGTCAGACCAAGGATTGAAAGGATTATATTTAAAGACGAATTTCTGCTAAAGTAAGGGAATGGAAAATATGTTTATCTTTTTAAAAAATTATGTTACAGTATCAACATATCAACATGAATACGATCAGCAGTGCTAAAAAAGTATCAAACCAAGAAGACTCTATCACTATTCCGCGTAAAGAATACGAGGCCTTGATTGATTTTAAGGAAATCGAAGAATTCGACCCAACAAATGCACAAAAGAAAGCTCTTGCCAAAGCTGAAAACAATTTTCAAAAAGGCAAAATATTTTCATACAATGAGCTTGTCAAAAAGCTGGGACTTAGTCGTTGACGCTGGTGTTTTAAAAACATTGAAGCGTTTGCCTCGATACGAGACTGAAACCATACTTGAAATAATCAAATTGTTGCCAGTTAACCCTTACTTTGGAGATATTCAAAAAATGAAAGGTGAAGCTAATACATGGCGTCGTCGAATCGGAGCATACCGTATATTTTATAAATTAATAGTTTCTGAAAAGATTATTCTTATATTTAGATTAGAAAGAAGGAGTTCTAAGACATACTAATAAGCATGGAAAAACACCCTCACCGGCAGGAAAGTCTCCGCAAGTTTTGACACTTGGAACTTGTAGCCCCTCCGCGAAAGGTCCGGGGAAAGGTTAAACCTTTCCCCAAATAAGGGGATTTTGGCAGCCTGCTTTTTTTCGGTAGTATATGAATATATCTGCGCGCTTGATTTATAGTCAAAAAAGTTCATACTCATAGCATGTCAAGTATCATTCAATTTACAATTAAAAAAGATGAGGACGGGGTCTACTGCGCTAAAGCAGTTGATTTCCCAATTTTTACTTTTGGTAAGACATTACCAGAACTAGAAAATAATATACGCGAAGCCACGGCTCTCTATATAGAAGATGAAGACCTGATTTCTTTGGGGATTTCTGCCGAACCATCATTGCTGGTGAATTTTGAAATACCTCGTATGGCCTATGCCAAATAAACTGAAAGATCTGTCCGGAAAAGAAATTATAAAATTCCTACAACAAAATGGGTTTTCTGTTAACAAAACTCGCGGTAGTCACTGTAAAGTACGACGAACTTTACAGGGGCGTAATCAAACCATCATGATCCCTCTGCACGCCTCTATTGCAAAAGGAACGTTGCATGATATCTTTAATCAAATTTCAGAATATATACCAGAGTCAGATACAAAGAACTTTTTCTTTACCGAGTGACTATTAAATAGATCTTAGCTCCTCCGGGGAAAGGTTAAACCTTTCCCCAAATAAGGGGATTTTGGCGGTTTGCTTTATCCCCAACTGTTCGTTCGGGCTTGATGGTATAATTTAGACATGATTTATGATTTTGTTGTTTTCGGGGCTTCCGGCATGCAGGGCAGGATTGTTTGTCGCGATCTACTGGAGAAAGGTTACGCCCTTTTTACAGGCAGTCTTTCTGGCAAGGGTCTAGACGATCTGCTTAGAAAATATCCAGACCGTCTTTATTTTAGGGATATTGATTTGAGCGATCAGGTGGCCACCACCCAGGCTATCCGCCAGTCGAAGGCCAAGGTGGTTATCAATTGCGCCGAGGGGGACTGGAATCTGGCGGTTTATAAAGCGGCTCTCATGACCGGCGCGCATGTGCTCGATCTCGGTTCTGATATTCCCATGACTAAAGAGCAGATCGGCATGCACCAGCATTTTAAAGATAAAAATTTGCTGGCTATCACAGGTTGCGGTTCGACGCCCGGGGTGAATAACATTATGCTCCACTGGGCGCTCAAAAAAGATTTTGACTCGATCGACAGCGTGGAGGCTGGTTTTGCTTGGGATTCAAATATCAAGGAGTTCGTGGTGCCATTTTCCATTCAAAGCATCATCGAAGAGTTCACCGAGCCGGCGCCCTATATTGAAAACGGCACTTGGCTTGAGCGCATGCCGCTTGAAAGTCAGATTACCAAAAAATACAGCGTCATCGGCAAACAGACCTCTTTTCTAGTGAGACATCCCGAGACTTACACTTTTTATCTCTATTACCGCAAGGATGGTTTGCGTAATATGAAATTTTACGCCGGCTTTCCCGATCATTCAAGGCGGGTGATCGAGGATTT
The DNA here is from genome assembly GCA_964373585.1 of uncultured Candidatus Saccharibacteria bacterium. GTDB lineage: Bacteria > Patescibacteriota > Minisyncoccia > Phycocordibacterales > JBBUBG01 > CAYJVD01. Next base: position 2,180 of record CAYJVD010000021.1, on the reverse strand, counting down.
TATTAAGCTGGGATTGGGGAGCAGGGAGGAGAAGAAGATTGGCAAAAGCCGTTTGAAGCCGGTGGACTATCTGACCGAGGTCTTGCGAGATATCATCAAACCCGAAGGCTATACCGAACAGGAAAATCTTTGGGTGGAAGTGTCGGGTATCAAAAACGGCAAACAAAAAAAGGTGCTTATGGAGTGTCTGGTGCCTACGCTCGCCCTCTGGGAAGACGCCGGTTGCAATATAGATACCGGACTGCCCGCCTCCATCATGGCTCAGATGGTCAAGGAAGGCATGATCAAAGAACGGGGCAGTTTTGAGCCGGGGATTGTGGTGCCGGCCGAACCGTTTTTCAAGGAGTTGCGCAAGAGGCAGATGTTCGTGTATGAGAATGGGGCGCTCGTCAATTAAGAACACTAAAAGCGAAATTCAGCAAGTCTTTACATTATTTTTTTGAGAGTTAGTATGAGTCGCATGAAAGACTTAATAAAAATATTCATCATTGTGGCTTTGGTGGGAGTTGGGGCCAAATGGTACGCAAATTATAAGACAACGCCCGCGGTAGAAGATGAGCCGTCAAGCTTAGAGGAGAGTGAAGAGCTTTTTTCGGAAGAGGCGCCCATCGAGGATATCTTGGATCTGTCTATCCCTCCGGAAAGCGCTCTGCCTGACCTAGGCCCAGAATCTAAAAAGGAACCTGAGGCCGTCGTTTCCCCTCCTTCATCTGTTTCTCTAGGCGCTAAGAATAGTTTGCGGGTGGTAAATCAGAAAGCCGGTAACACAGTGTTGGTGGCTGACCTCAACTTGGAAAATGCCGGCTGGGTGGCCGTGCATGAAGAGAGAGAGGGGAAGCCGGGAAATGTGCTTGGAGCGGCTTGGTTTCCGGCAGGTAAGAACGACAAAGTAGTAGTGGAGCTTTTGCGTCCCACTCTTTCGAGTAAGGTGTATTACGCTATGTTGCATCAGGACGCTTTAGGCGACAAGCTGTACGCCTCTGGCAAAGATTTACCATTGAATGATGCGAACGGCAATCCCATCATGCTTAGATTTCAGGCAAATTGAGACTTGTTGATAACTTTCTAGCGCTTTTTCTTGACGATGTTATAATTAGATAAGCAAAAGGTCGATTAAATAAATAATTTTTTATTTATGAATCCTAAACAATTTTTACTTGTGGGCGGCGCGGTTCTCCTTGTTTTGGGCCTTTTGGGGTATGCCACAGGGGGTAACGACACAGTCGGTCCTCTAGGCACGACCTTATGGCTGACCAATGGGGAAAATGTGGCTCATACTGTGCTCGGCATAGTGGCTATATTGGCGGCTTACCTTTTAGGCGCTTCGGTCAGAAAATGGCTGGTGATCTTGGTTGGATTGATCGCTTTGTATTACGGGGTGGCGGGTTTTATGCTTGACCCCACCAGTCCTCCAGCACTCAACTATCAAGGAGTGGCCAATCTAGAGACGCTTGATAATGTCATTCATTTGGTGGTGGCGGCTTGGGCTTTCTGGGCGGCCATGCAGGAAGAAGCCATGGCTTAAAAAGCTTATTGAGAAAATAAAAATCTGCCTGTCGAGTTATCCACTCGACAGGCAGATTTTATTTGAGATATAATTTGAGACATGGATATGAATGCTTATCAGGCAAATGTAACAGGAGTAGAAGGGATGATGATGGGCGGCTATCAAAGGTTGCCTGAATCTCTTTTTTTCTGGATCACTATCACCATGTTTTGGGTGCTCATGATACTTTCCATCACGGCTCTGGCGAAATATATCACCCACGACGGAAAAAAGAGAAAGTAGTATACTCGAAGCATGAGGCACTATTCTATCGCTCCTTTCACCACATTCCAAGTGGCGGGTAGAGCTGAGCATATCTGGGAAGTCAAAAGTCCCGCGGAACTGGTTAAGGCTGTTAAAAAAGCTCGCAATTTAGGCTTGGATTTTCGGATAATCGCTGGCGGTAGCAATGTGGTGTTCGGTGACGGTTTGTTTAAAGGGCTGGTTATCCGTATAAGCGGAGGACAACTTAAGATAAAAGGCAATTCAGCCGTGTGTGACAGCGGGGTGCCTCTTTCAAGATTGGTTACCAAGAGTTGCGGCGCGGGACTTGCGGGGCTTGAAACCTTGGCCGGTATTCCCGGTTCAGTGGGTGGAGCTATCGTGGGCAACGCCGGGGCGTATGGCCACACTA
>CAYJVD010000020.1:5938-9168 GCA_964373585.1 uncultured Candidatus Saccharibacteria bacterium | reverse complement strand
AAGTCTTAGATGAATTAGAAAAAGGAGGCCTGTTGCCAGAACTGGTGGTCACCGCACCAGACAGACCTGTGGGACGAAAGCTGGTCATAACTCCGCCACCCGTAAAAGTCTGGGCGGAAAAAAGAAAGATACCAGTCCTTCAGCCAATCACATTAAAAAATTTAGAATTTGGACTTGGTCCTTGGGATTTAGTTTTAGTGGCCGCTTACGGTAAAATCATTCCCCAAAAAATATTAGACTTGCCCGTTCATGGCGCTCTCAACATTCACCCCTCACTATTGCCGCGCCATAGGGGCCCGTCGCCCATTCAAACGGCTCTCTTGGAAGGCGACAACACCACGGGTGTTTCCATCATGCGTCTCGACGCCGAGATGGATCACGGCCCGCTCTTGGCGAAAGATGAAATCGGTCTGAAAAATTGGAAACCGCATGCTCTCGAACTCGAAGGAGTTCTGGCTGAAAAAGGAGCTCGGCTTTTCCTAAAAGTTCTGCCTAAGTATCTTATGGGCAAGCTGGATGTGAAAGAACAAAATCACGCCGAAGCCACTTACACAAAAAAAATCGGTACGGATGACGCCTTTGTATCACCCGAAGAGCTTGACAAAGAAGAAATTGTGGATCGTAAAATCAGAGCTTTCTACCCCAACCCCGGGGCCTACACTTTTTTTGAAATCAAAGGCAAAAAAACAAGAGTGAAGCTATTGCCGCAAAAGCGAGTGGTTCCGGAGGGTAAAAAAGAGATGAGCTGGAACGATTTTCAAAAATTGCTAACTTAGTTGGCTCTGGTGCCTTGGATTATTCTTTTGATATCACGGCCACCTTTGCGTAAAAGACGGGTTTTCTTCTGGCGATAGGCTATTATCTCGCCCGTGATCTCATCTTTCATCTTATCAATAGCCGCGTACAGATCCTCCTCCTCGCAGACAGCCACCAGATTCTTGCCGGCAAGATGCAACCTGATCTCGGCCTTGAAATAATCGCCGGCATGATGATGTTTAGTGCTTTTCCCCATCTCCACCACCGCAAAAACAGTCTTATCCTTGGGATCGATGAACCGCTCCAGATGCTTAATCTTTTTTTCCACATAGTTCTTGGTGGCCACGGTCAAACCCACCCCCCCCATAGTCTTGATATTAAGCTTGATCATACTGTTTTCTTTTACTTTATTATATATAAAACTTCTTAATTTAAAAAAAGTCCCCACCTCGTCGGGGGGGACTTTTTTTTACCTTCCCATGGCTCGGCGTTTCTTGTTACATTCGTAACAATAAATCTTGCCATAGGTGCCATCCTCTTTCTTGGTGGGGGTGAAAGGAAGCTTATCAATCTTGGCACTGCATTCAGTGCAACTGATATCCATTCCTGACACATCCTGCAAAGGAGGTCGGCTAGGTCGATTGTCGCTATACATGCGTTCGCCTAATTAGAAACTTAATAATCTATCCATTTTAGACGAACGACCAAGTAACTTAAGGGTTTTGCGTCTAACATCGATAACTGTCTTTACTCTATCACCCTCTCCTATTTAAGTCACTGCAATGTATGAGGCCACCCTTTTTGCACTCTGCTGGCAACGTCGACGTTTCCTTAGGTTTCAAGGAGTGCAATATGTATGTGGCCTTATGACGCGTTTCAGAAACCGAGGGATGTCTGGGAGGTTTTAGGTGAGGATTTGATTTCCGGCGCGGATAGGCAAACTTGATTCACAGCCGCGCGGTACAGACAAAAATCGCACTCTTTGCCGGCCTCCGGCAGCTTATCTGACATGAGACATTTGTGGAGGTCATTCACAGCCCCTTCCACCCAGCCGTCATCACCTTCGTACGGCAAGAGTTTGATATCGAACTCCAGCTTGGCATCAAAAGCTTTTTTATCAGTGATGCCGTTGCAATAAACAAAGTATCCGATTTTTGTCACCTTAAAACCGTTCCGGCGAAATAGCCACTGATACACCTCCATCTGGCGCTTGTAACCGATTTGCCACTCCGCGTCCAGATTGACTTCAGCATCCTTGGATGTAGCTTTGTAATCGACAATCAGGAGCTCTCCCTCGTCACTCACCCAGACATCATCCACACCGCCAGTAATCAAAAGATTGGTGGGAACATGCAAATACTGGATACCCCCTCGCAAGGCGTCCCGCCACTCATTCATTTTAGGGTGATCAAACGGCACAGCCTTCAAACCGTAGGCTTGCATCAATGGGTGGGCTGTCTTGGCCGCTCTGTGAGAATCAAACTCTTTCTTGAGAAGCAGATCCACGGCTGCATTCAAACTGAAAGGAAAACCCGGCGGTTGGGCCACGCCCAGACGGCGATCAAAATAAAAACAGAGAGGGCAGTTTAAAAATAGGTCAATCTTACTGCGACTGATTCTAAAAGGTTCTTTACTCCCCGGTTCGAAAAGATTTTTAACGCGCTTGGGATTATAATATTTAGACATACAGATATGTTATCATGCAAAGCATGGCGAATAAAGTAGAAAAATTAAATCATCTCCGGGAGGAACTCGGGTCGAACAATAAATTGCCACTTTCGAAAACTGCTAATCTGGTCTTCGGCGAAGGCGATGCGAACGCAAAACTGCTCTTCATCGGCGAGGCGCCGGGTTTCCACGAAGATAAGCTGGGGCGACCTTTCGTAGGGCGCGCAGGCCAGCTTCTAAACAAACTGCTTGAGCAAAATAAGATCACCCGTGAAAGCGTTTACATCACCAATATAGTCAAACGCCGCCCGCCGGAAAACAGGGATCCCCTACCCGAAGAGATTGAGGCTTACAAGCCGTATCTTGAAAAACAGATCGAGATTATCGGCCCGAAAGTGATCGCCACGCTTGGCCGCTTCAGCATGAACTATTTCATGCCTGAAGCTAAGATTTCACAATGCCACGGCAAAGTTTTCAAACTCGAAGGAAGACTGCTCCTGCCACTTTATCACCCCGCCGCCGCCTTGCGTTCTACTGGCGTGCTCAAAGATTTAGAGGCTGATTTTCGAAAAATCCCCCATATATTAAAGCTCTGAAACAGTGGCTTTATTGATGACCACTGACTCGACCGGCCTGTCATTCGGGCCGGTCTTTGTGTTCGCGATAGCATCTATCACCTCTTGGCCTTCTACCACTCTGCCAAAAATGGTGTAGTTATTCGGCAATGGATAATCCTGATGCATGATGAAGAACTGACTGCCGTTGGTATTGGGACCTGAATTAGCCATGGCCACCACCCCCTTTTT
>CAYJVD010000020.1:0-5928 GCA_964373585.1 uncultured Candidatus Saccharibacteria bacterium | reverse complement strand
CTCCGGATTCAACTCATCGTCAAACTTGTACCCGGGCCCGCCAGTGCCGTTACCCGAAGGGTCGCCTCCCTGAATCATAAAACCTTTGATGACCCGATGAAATGTCAGCCCATCGTAAAAACCCTTGTTGCTAAGCGCGATAAAATTCTCCACCGTCTTGGGAGCGTCCTGGTCGTAAGTCTCGAAAACGATAACCCCCTTACTCGTCTCGAGTGTAATCCTGTGGGCTCCGTTCTTGCTGGGTTCAATTTCATTTTTTATCAGGGGCTCGGCTTTTATGTCCGGTAATTTGACTTCATCACGAGAAACAGCCTTAAGATTAAGATAATAAACACCGCCGCCGATCAATAGTATCAAGACTATTGAAAATAAAATTGCGCGCATATTTTTTACTTTAGAGACCTAATAAACCCCTGACTGAATCTAAAAGAGAGGCCTTCTGCTCCTGATAGAAAGGGGCGTACGACTGTTTTTCTTCCATACGGCTCTTAAACTTTTCCTCTAGATTGTCAATCTTTTTCCTTAGCTCGCTGTTTATCTGCGGAGAGCGTTGTAAGCGCGAGATTATCTGGAAAAACTCCCCGCTCAATTCACTAAGTGAACGATTGGCTTCACGGAAATCGCCTTCATTGGCGGATTCAAAGACAGGCGCCAGAATTTCCATAATTTCAGCTTTGATTTCAGGAGAACGAAGCGTCTTAAGTCTGCGCGTGATTTCCCGCAGCTGTTGGATTACGCCGAATATTTCCCCGGGATGGGAACCCTCATAAATAACCTGCATGGCTTCTCGAGCCTCTTCGAAATTGCCTTCCGCTACCGCGCTTTTGGCTCTCGCCAAAGCCTCCTTGATTTCGGTTACTTTAGTTCGTACCATGTCCAAATTAAGCCCTTCCACCGCCAACCCCTTGCCGGTTAACAGTTTTTCAACTCTTTTTAGCTCTCTCTCAATCTGCTTCACCTCCTGGGGGAACTCGATCTGAATACGAGCCGCCTCTATCACCTCCCAAAATCTTCCGTCATGAAACTCCTGAAGCGCCTCTCGCTGACTGCCCGGGTCGGCGTTCTTGAGAGCCGATTCATGTTCATTTAGTTTGGTGAGCAGTTCCTGCAATGACGCCAGAGCTGATTCCACCCCCTTGAGTAACTTGGCCTTTTTCACCATCCGATTAGCCTCTCTTCTAACTTCCTTAATCTGCCTGAAAGCATCCTTTAATTCGCGCGGGTCCACAAAATCCCGAAAATCAGGCTGTTCTTCAGGTTTAAAATTTTCTTGCCCCTGCCTGTCTGGCGGTTGAGGCGGCTGATCCATTCCCCCACCAGGAGGAAGCGGAAATCTTGGCATGTTTTGATTCACGGACGGCTGGCCGGAAGATGGTTGGGGCGACTGAGGCAAGGGAGGCGGAAGCAGTTGGCCGTGGGTCGGCTCTTGGGCTAATAAAATAAACGGAAACAAAAACGTTCCGGCTATAAGAATTTTTTTGCAATTCATAAAAATTTATTGATTAATAATTTTCTTCCATATCATAAATGAAAAAGCCGCTTCTCGCAAGAAGCGGCTTTTGAAACTAACCACCAAAATTAAAAGAGCCCAAGTATTCAAGGGCTCTGCCCTATAATCACAATGTCAGTGCGGAACTTGGGCCGTCCGCACCCCACCTAGCTATTTGAGATCCCTTACCCGCATAACATACGGTTCGGGTGTCTCAACCAAACGGCCGCATAGGATGCACGCTTGTTAGGATAGTCTAGCACACTCACATCTCTTGTCAACCCCCCCATTATTGTTTCCTTATGCGCACGCTCCCGGGCGTGATCTCCAGATATTCATCCTCGGCCATGATTTCTAAGCCACGTTCAATCGTAAGCAAAAGCGGCGGCACAAGATCTATGGCTTCATCCGAACCGGAAGCTCTCATATTAGTCAGCTGTTTGCCTTTGGTCGGATTAACTTCCATAGTCTCCCCTTTGGAAGTATTGCCGATCACCATCCCCTTGTACACCTCGGTACCGGGACCGATATAAAGCACTCCACGATTTTGCAAATTCCAGAGCGCGAAACCAAGCGCCTTACCCTGCATCATGGACACCATGGAGCCCACAACTCTTTTCTTGATCTCGCCTGTAAAAGCGCGGAATCCCACCACGCGCGAGGCAAAGATCCCCTCGCCCTTAGTATCAATAATAAATTGGTTTCGATAACCGAGTATACCGCGGGTCGGCCCTTCGAGCGTCAGTCGCACGGTGGAAGAAGTGGGGCTGCTTTTCCCGAGATTGACGAGGATAAATCCGCGTTGCGCCAATTTATCAATAATAGCGCCTTGGTAAATTTCCGGAGCTTCAATGATAACCTCTTCAAACGGCTCTAGAATCTTGCCATTCTCTTCCCGCGTCACCACCTGCGGTTCGGAAACTTGCAACTCGTATCCGGCTCTTCGCATATTTTCAAGCAAGATGGCGATATGAAGCTCCCCCCTGCCGTACACCTTGAAACTATCGTTATCCGAAAAATCCACCTTCAGGCCCACATTTACCTCGCACTCTCTTTCCAAATATTCACGGATCTGTCGGCTAGTGACCGACTTGCCCTCGCGCCCGGCAAAAGGTGAATTGTTGATAAGAAAATTTAAAGTGATAGTTGGATCATCTACCGAAATAGCCGGCAGGGGTTCGGCCTCACGGCAGTTCGTGACCGTCTCACCTATGTCGATGTCGGAAATACCCGCTATCACTACGACATCACCCGCCACGGCCTCATTCGTCTCTGTTCTCTCTAATCCGTTAAAACTAAAAACTTTGGCGATTTTTCCAGCGCGCGCGCCGGGCGCTTCAAGGCGCCTGGCGCCATCACCTCTTTTCAAAAAAACCTGATCTCCCGGGTGAATCGTGCCTTCATATATCCGTCCGATGCCGAGACGGCCTAAAAAATTATCGTAAGCAAGATTAAAAGGCTGGAAACGCAGCGGCTTCAAGTTCAAGCTTTCAGAAGAGGCCGCGGGGACGCGCTCTAAAATAGTTTCAAAAAGCGGCTTCAGGTCGCTCGACTCTTCACTCAAACTTTTTTTAGCAATGCCCTCCCGCCCGATAGCGTACACCACCGGAAAATGAGCCTGTTCATCGCTCGCTCCGAGCTCAATAAATAAATCCAGCACCTGATCCGCCACGCGCGCTGGATCGGCCGCGGGCTTGTCAATCTTGTTAATCACCACAATCGGTTTTAATCCAAGTTCCAGAGACTTCTTAAGCACGAATCTAGTCTGGGGCATGGGACCTTCCTGCGCGTCCACCACCAAAAGCACGCAATCGATAGAACGAAGAACGCGCTCCACCTCGGAACCAAAATCAGCGTGGCCGGGCGTATCCACGATATTGATTTTTGTGACAGCGCGCCCTGAACCTGCCGAGGGGTAAAAAACCGAAGCGTTCTTTGAATATATGGTAATGCCCCGCTCTAGCTCGAGCGCGTTCGAATCCATGCTGACACCTTCCTTGATGGCTCCCGTCTCACGCATCATGGCATCCGTCAGAGTGGTCTTGCCATGATCCACATGGGCAATGATAGCTATATTACGAATTTGCATACACCTTTATACCTTAAATCTAAACAATGTCAAAAAACCTACCTGAATCATAACACAAACATAATGGCCGCTCGTGATAAGCGGCCTTCAATCTCGATATCTATCTTGATCCGGATCCAGATGATCCTCCTTTCCCCACTGCCGATGAATGTTGCACCCAACCTCCGGGTGTCCGACAAGAAACAGTCCGAGCAATATTCCTAAAAAAAGCTGCGCGAGCAAGACAACCACACCCACTACGAATTCCATGAACACCTCCGAGTGGGATAATACAGCCTATTTATAGAATATGTCAAGTGGTGGTTCAATGTCCACTAACTCCACCTTGAAATTGACCCGGCCGATGACTTGCCCTCCGGTTGTGGCCACATCCACGCGCCACAACCCCGGCGCCACATTGGTCTTTAAAGAATAGCCGCGGTACCCTCTGTCAGAACCGCCCACAATGGGAAATTTTATCTTACTTGAATCCATCCATTCGTTTTTCTGTGCGTCATAATATTGCCACTGGTGGACAATATCCGTGTCAAAATCCGTAGGCGCAAAGACAGCTGAATAAACATATAAAGGCCTACCACTTGAAAGCCGCACCGGTTCGTATTTGCGTAGCGCGCCAAGCCATCCCACATTCTCTCCCTCCAGACGATAGCTCGAAGCATATTTAGCGACCGAATGATAGACGCCGGCCTCGCGCAGAGAAAGCGGTATGGGCGGGATGATATTCCAAAAATAAAGCAAGTTCAAAGTGAGATAAATTGAACCAACCAAAACCAAAAGCGATTTTTTTCTTTGAGCCAAACGTTCGGGGATGAGATTCGAAAGCAAAGTGATGTAAAGAAAAATCAAAGCCAGACTGACGACCCCCGACAGAAGAAAGATGTCGATCCCAATTTTTCCGATCAGGAGCGGAATGTAAAAAATAAGAAAGGCAAAGAGCGACAGAAAGAAAAAACCGATCTGAACCCGCATCTTGGAATAATATTTTCTGACAAACTCGTTACCTAAAAGCAATAAGGCAAATAGGAGAATAAGCGGCCAACTAGTATAGAGGGACCCGCTCCGGCCGTAGTAGATGAGAAAGCGGCCGAAAAGACCCCCAAACGAAAACTGCATAAAAAAATAGAGCCAGAAGTGGGCTCCTTCGGATAATCGCTTCAAACGCCCGGCCTCGTGCAGATTTACCAAGATTATGGCCACGCCTACCACGGAGAGATACACGATCAAAAGAAGATTAGCGAGGGCCAGATCGATACGCTCGAGCGTAAAAATATCTACCGCGAAACCGCTCAATATAGAAATTGCCGAAATGTGCCGCTCGTACTTTTCCAAAAAGCGCCGCGCGTATTCCATAGGCTTTTAGTGGATTTTCATTTACTAACGAAGTGAGCTATTTTCTCTTGCGGTTTTGAGCGCTTTGGCCCACCAAGTGAGTTGAGTAAGCAGATTCTCCGCACTCTCGACATAGCTATCGAGGGATCCTGCCTTAAGAGAGCCGTCCTTCTCCAACATGTACCACGGGGCTCTGATATGCACACTTTCCTGAATGGGCGCCATCCGCAATTCAACGACCACTTGGCGCAACTGTTCCACGGATCGAGCGCCGCCTTCGCTGCCATAAGCTACAAAAGCCACAGGCTTATCAACCCATTCTCCATAAAGATAATCAAGGCTATTTTTAAGCGAGGCTGGATAGCCGTGATTGTATTCCGGTGTGATCACGATAAACCCATCTCCTTCGGCTATTTTTTGGGCCCACGCCTTTGTCTCAGGCAGTCGATAGTTCCCGCCAGAGTAAAGAGGCGAGACCGCCTCAGCAAATAGAGGCAAGGCATACTCTTTAAGATCGAGAATCTCGACAGATAAATCCTCCCTTTTCGCAGCAATCTCGTAAATCCATCTAGCCGGCTTGTCCCCAAAGCGCCCTTCCCTGACACTAGCCAAAATAATTTTAATGTTTAATCTGGACATACGTTACGATTATAAAATAGAATATTCAGACCCACAACTATTTTCTCAAAATATTCCCGCCAGACTTTTTTATGGTAGATCATGCTCTTGGGACAAGTAAATTTATTTTTCACTTTCCATCCGAGCTTTTAACAGAAAAATGGTCTCGGCGCGAAGCCTTGCCCGGGCCCAATCTTTTTGAGGGTCAGTAAGAAAATCACCTAAGCCATCGAGGATATGCTTCTGATCCATTGCCTCAAGTTGCTCAACGGATTTTTGCAAAAGCTCTTTGAAAGATACCCCTGAACGTTGCTCAACAATTTCTTTATTCATCTGCCAATTCTTCTTAAGAAAGAACCAGACATCATAAATATCGCGGCTCGTTTTGCCGACCCGTTCATTC
>CAYJVD010000019.1:0-9250 GCA_964373585.1 uncultured Candidatus Saccharibacteria bacterium | reverse complement strand
GTGGATAAGTTGAGAGCTAGAGGTTATAGGACCGGGCTTTTAAGCAATAACACAATAGCAGCAGCAAACAGGTTTCGGGAGACTGGACTTGTCAATCATTTTGATATTGTTGTTGTTTCGGCTGAAATTGGTTATAGTAAGCCTCACCCTAAAGCGTTTGAAATTTTTATTGAGCGTCTCGGAGTAGCAGCGAGTGAATTGATTTTCATTGACGACACTGCAAAAAGTTTGGTTGCCGCGAAGGAAATCGGTTTTCACCCAGTTCTTTTTTCTGATTATGAGTCGCTTTTGCATAGTCTGAAGTCCGTAGAAATTAATGTTTAAGAATTTCTCGCCAAAATCGCCCATCGGGTGGCACTTTGGGAAAGGTTAAACCTTTCCCCAAATAAGGCTTTTTTGTCACCAGCATCGCTCCTCGACCGCGAAAGCGGTCGGATGGCAGCTACTATCAGAGCACGCCGAATACTAGGGTCGGAACTTTTTCTCCCTAAAACTTTTTCTTTTTATGTCCACCAGTTCGTGGTTGTGCCTACTGACATCCGCTTCAGAAAGGCCTTGTAGTTTCAAAATGGCTCGATTGTAGTCGCGCACTGCTTCGAGAACGGCCACACCTTTTTCTAAGGCTTCCACCACAGAGGCTCTCGACTTATTTTTTCCTAAACGCTTCATTAGATCATTTTTGATGAACGAAATAAAAGCGTTCATGTCTTTAGGGAAACAGTATCCACCAGCTCCCGAGTAGTCTCCATGATCCACATTGAGCCAAGCCGGGCCCACGCGCGGGTCGGCAGAAATGACTTCCTTCACTCGTTCGTAAGAGACATCTTCTTTATGAATAAGAGAAAGCGCGTGAGTTACATCAGCTAAAATATTTCCATAAATTACTTTAATATAGCCGAAAACATTACTGGCGTATTTTGAAAGTTCAGCTTCGGTGGCAGTGATCTCTTTTTTAGAATAGTCAGTTCCCCACGGGCGCGTGAAAGAGGCCATGGGTAGAAGCATTAGGAGTTCGCGCACGCTCGCACGAGTCTCTCCAGCCGCACCCACTAGCTGTCTATCCGGTCTGATAAAGTCAGCCCAAACTTGCGATTCGGTTAGAAATTCTGGATTAAAAATTATCTCTTTCTTAGGGAAGCGTTTAGCTAGACGAGCAGCTGTTCCGGGTGGAACAGTCGATTTGATTACCACGATATGTCCGTCACTTACTTTGGCCACTGCCTTTTCCACTAAAGAGCTGTCGCACTGGCCGTTCTTTTTTTGAGGCGTAGGTACGGCAATAAAAACCAGATCAGCTTTATTAAAATCATCACTGTATCCTTTCTTGCTATCAATGTCGTACAAAAAAAGCTCTTCTCCACGCTGAAACCCCTTGACTTCTTCGAACCATCGCCTGATCGGCTCACCCACCATACCCACTCCAATAATACCTATCTTGATCTTGTTGTTTTTCATGTTTGCTAACCTAACACAGACAAAGACTGATGTAAACACTTAAATTTGACTGTGGATAAACGTCTGTCGTTTTATTTTTAATATTTGTTATGCTTAGCTTATAGAGGCTGATTTTTATAACCTAAATTATTAAAATAAAATAAATGAAAACGAAACTGTTAATCGGTTGGTTAGGCGCTCTTTTGGCGGTGCCATTTTTAGTTTTAGCCGAAGAGGTTGATGTTGTGCCGGCGGCTCTTTCTGATCTGGCGGCGGAACTTGGTTGTAAGACCAAAACGGAGTGCAGGGCCGCCTTTGATGCAAATTTTAATCGCGGATTAGAGTTGGCCGAAAAATATAAAGTGTACGACAAAGATCCGGCCAAGAAAGAACTCTTGAAATCGTACAAACAGGAGGTCATTCAAAAACTATCAGAAGTGAGCGCTGAAAATCTAGATGAGGAGATAGTCAAAATCGCTCAGAATATTTTAAAAAACAAACCACAATTAGCTAGAAAGTTAAATATCGAAGCAAAAGTGGTTAAAAGAGCTGAACAGGTGATTAGTCGTGAAGATAAGTCGGATGAACTGGAAGCAGCTCTTCGGGAGAGGAAGTATCCTGAATTGGGAAGGAGTTTGGACGAGGCTGGAGCTATCTGCCTAAGACCTAATTCACCTGCCATCTGCGATGAAATCGCAGAAAAATATTTTGGACCTGAAGGGATGGCAGAGCTTGCGAGAGCGAGGGGAGAGTCCGGCCAAGCCGAAGAGTATTACAAGAAGAAGTATGCCGACATGGTGCTTATCACGCCTAACGGCAAAGAGTTGCGAGGCAAGCAAGCCATTAAAGATACATGCGACGCGGCTTTTAGAGGGGGCAATATACCTTTAGCTCGGGCTTGCGGCGAGTTTGCCATAAAAAATGGGTTTGCCGATAGAGAGGATGTCGAGGAAGGCCTAAGTCTGATGGAATCTTTGAGTAACAAGGGCAAACAGGTGAATATAGACCGCTGTTCCAAAAATCCAGAAGAGTGTCAAGATTTCTTGCCAGAGGCGTTTCAGAATAAGTTCAAGGCGTTCAAGGAGATGGAGCGCATCATGCGCGAGACTTTGGGTTTTAACCCGCGTGAATGCGAGCAAGCCCAGTTCGATCCTGAGAAAGGCAAAAAATGCTTAGAAGGAGCAAAAAAAGCTTTGCCGCAATTAGAGAAACTGGCGGCCTCTAATCCGGAAATAAAGCCTATCTTGAACGATATAAGAGGCAAGATCTCTGAAGGGGATAGATTTATGGAGGATCGAGAGAAGGATGACGCGGTCGGGCGTTTCCAAGAATATAATCGGAATAATCAAAGAGATGATGTTGATTTCGAACCGTACGATGAGGAAGAGTATACAGATAGGCAAGAGGAGGAGTTTGAACCGATACGGAATGATTCCAAGAGAGTTGCGCCCGACCGACCAAGCCCTGAATGCCTAAAGGCCATTCAGAGCGGTGATTTTGTCAAAGCCAAAGAATCTTGTCAGATACCAGGCATCCCTGCTTATCCTCCGTATCCATACGAACGACAGCCAGTGGATGATCGGGCAAGGGATAACGCAAGACCGCTCGTTTGTCCCACTGTAGCCGTCAGGCCAGATCAGTGCAAAAATTATCCAAATACCACTCCGGAACAAGATCCTTACAATTGTCAAATCTATTGCCGTCCAAATCAGGATGTGACCAAAAAGAGTGTCTGTCCGTCTTTGCCTACGGTTGATAGTTGTGCGGCGGATCAAGTAAAAACTGTCACATACTCCTCTCCAGACTGCGGCACTTATTATGGTTGCACGCCTAAAGATACAAGCGTGCCGCCAAACCCGACACCATATTATGACTGCTCTAAATACGGCGCCGGCTGGCATTCCATGGAAGGCGACACCGGCCACTGCTACGAACCTGGTATGCAGAATTTCTACACCAAAGAAGGGAAGCTCTATTCTTGTAGCGCGAAACCGGCAGACTTGAAAGCTCCCGGTTGTTCTAGCGCGACCGGAGGCTGGGGTAACGCCACGACCTCAAATAGCAACTGGGTTCAGACTACTTGGAAATTTAGTGACGGAACATCCGAGAATTCTTACATACTAAACAGAACTGACGCGGAGTATCAAAATTACTTAGCTCCAATCCGAGCAAAGTGTCTCAGTACCCCCAGAAGTAAGTTCAGATGGAAGACAGGCGCGGGAGACGATAAAGCTAGCAATTGGCAGAATTTCGGTATACCCGATTGTTCCGCAGTCGAGACGCCTGTCATTACTGATCCGTGGATTGGTCAGTGCGATAAATATGGAAGAGGCTGGCATTCCATGGAAGGCGACACCGGCCATTGCTATGATCCTGAAATGAAAAATTTCAACACCAAAGATGGCCGATCCTATTCCTGCAGTGCAAAACCGGCGGATGTGAACGCGCCTGGTTGTTCCTACACAGCCGGAGGAGGGGGATCCGGAGGTGGAGGCAATGTGGGTGGTGGTGGAACCTCAAACAGTAACTGGGTGCAAACCACTTGGAATTTTAGCGATGGTTCGCAGACTTCCTACATATTGAACCGAACAGACGCGGAGTATCAAAATTACATTGCCCCTATCCGCGCTCAATGTCTGACTATTCCTAAAAGTAAATTTGGCTGGAGACCGGGTTCCGGTTCTCAAGATAACTGGCGAGAATTTGGCATTCCTGACTGTTCGGGAAGCGGCAGTTCGGTTACTGGCTATCAAGGGGGCAGCTGTCCTTCTGGCCAATACTGGTATTACCCAGCGGGTGCTACTACAGGAGGGTATTGCAAATCCAGTGAGACTATCTGGCCGGGCGGTTCGGGCAGCACAGGCAGTTGTCCGGCCGACATAATCAAACTGCTTGGAGACGGCTGTCACAATATGAGTTCGGCTTGGTTTGACGGATCTATGTCAAGATATGTTCTCACAGGGACTGCTGAAGTCAAAAGTTGTTCGGTGGCTTATGTGCAGGGTTGCCCCGGTTCGTCTAGTGGCAGTCCTACTTCATATCGCGCCCCAAATTCTACGGCTCAATTGGGAAATATAGTTGACGGTGTAATGAAATTTTTCAAGAATAGACAGTAAGCTAAAATTAGGATAACTTAGAGAAGGAGGTGATCTTTTGCTTAAGCATGTGCTAAAGTCGCAGCAGTTTTCAAGAGCGATGCTCGAAGAGCTTTTTAGAGTGACTGATGATTTCAAGAAGCTTTTTTGCGACAAGAGCAAGAGCACACTAAGAGGCTTGCTGGCCAATAGGTTGCTTTTCAATATTTTCTACGAACCCTCGACGCGCACTAGGATTTCGTTCGGGGCGGCCGCCGCTCATCTCGGCATGCATGTGGTGGAGACGGAGAATGCCAAAGAGTTTTCTTCCGCCATCAAAGGCGAGACTCTCGAGGATACTATCAGAGTGCTTTGCGAATATTATCCCGACGCCATCGTCTTGCGACATTATGAGGCTGGGGCCGCAGAGAAAGCGGCTGAAGTGGCTACCAGTGGCGTTTCGATCATCAATGCCGGCGATGGAGGGGGACAGCACCCGACCCAAGCCCTGCTCGATCTTTTCACTATCAAAAAGGAGATCGGACGCCTAGACGAACTGTCTGTGTGCATGGGAGGGGATCTGGCAAACGGTCGGACGGTGCGTTCTTTGGCCTATCTGCTTACTAAATTCAAGGGAACGAGATTCATTTTTGTTTCTCCGCCAGAGCTTGGTATGAAAGAGGATATCCTCGAACATCTGACTGAACACAAGATCGAGTTCAGGGCCGAAGAAGAGTTGAAAACCGCTTTGCCTAAGGCAGATGTGGTGTACTGGACCAGGATCCAGAGGGAAAGGATTGAAGACAGGGAGCTCTCCGAGAGGGTGGCCAATTTCTATCAGATCGGCCCCGACCAGATGGCGTTCATGCAAAAGAAATCCATTCTCATGCACCCCTTGCCGCGGGTCAAAGAGATCAAGCCGGAAGTGGATAGCGATCCCCGCGCGGCCTATTTTCGTCAGGCTGGTAACGGCATGTTTATCCGCATGGCTCTTCTCCATCTGATGTTGAAGAGCGATAGATAACATCGCCAAAATAAATAAGCCGTGGAGTGTGTCCACGGCTTTGATTTTTTCTTTGGATTATCTAGGATTATCTATCTGAAAACGGGATGTCACCTTTTATGGTGAAGGTGGTGGCCGGCCATGAGTAACGCTTGCCTAGGTAGGCAAGTGAGGTGGCATATTCAAGTCGCGACTTCACCTTCATCCACGGAACTCCACGCGCTATCATGCTTAGCCCTACTCGATATTTTTCGACAGCTTTTCGGAAGAGCGGTTCCTGCTTCCATCTGAAGCGCTCGAGGAACTGGAGGTCGGTCTCGGAAAGCGGAAAATGATTCTGCTTTACTTTCCCGTAGTAAAGGCTGTAGGCCGAGTTGACGATTCTAGCCATTATTTCATTCGCGTCTCCGAACACCTCGTCTAGTTTCAAGACGTTGCTTGAGGATGTAATGAGAGTGGGCAGAGACGCGAATTTGTTCAAAGCGGAGGTGAGACTGATGGCGTGAATATCCAGATCTCTGCCGATCTTCTCAGCTTTATAAAGACTGCGTTCCAGATCGCGCAGATCTTGCAGTCCGACGCGCGCTTTCGGATCTTTTTCTGAGAGGATGGCGGCAGCTCGTTTTCGATCATTTTCGAGGAAGCGTTTTTCCGCTGCTTGGCTATAAGCATTCATGACAGCCAATCTCAATCTTTTAGACTCCTCGATGAATCCTTTGGCAGCGTCTATCCGCTTTGTAAGCGCCGATGCCTTTGCCTCCAAGCTCGCAACCATTCTTGAAGGTTCTTTTGTCGTTTGACTGCTTTTCTTTTTGACCTCCAAGATGAATCGCAGGATGTCGCTAATGAGCGGATTGTAAAGGGAGCTCGCTGAAGCCATTTTGGCGAGATCATTTTCAATTGATTCTCTGGTAGCCGGATTGATGTAAGAGTCCAACTCTTTGGCTTTCGTTCGATATCTTTGGATCTCGGTGAGATTATCTAAGCTTTCCTTCAAGCTTTTGGTCTGTTGTAAAAGAATTCCCAGACTGATCTTGAGATTTTCAATTTTTCTTCTGGTTGTGATTTCATCGAGCACTTTCTGGAACTCTTTGCCGGCTATTTTTTTCTTGGCGAATTTTTCGATTTCGGCTATCGAGGGTCCGGAGAACTCTCTCCGCCGAAGAATTCCCAGCTTGCCTTCGGCATCGTAGAGAGCGTGCCACAACTCGTGAGAGATGGAATCTGCCGTATCTCGATCCAGGCGATACGGAATGAGAAGCTCATCGGAAGCCGGATGGTAAGCGGCATCATAGCCGAGCACACCCATCTTCTCGAAAGCTTTCATCCTGCTTTCCGCGATTCGTCGAAGTTTAACATGCGCCCGGGGCGGCGCTGAATAGTCTGCTTCCACATCAAAACGCACCCAGACGTCATGCTTTCCAAGTTCGCGTTCGAGCATAGAGACAAAAGCAAGGTAGCGAGATTGATCGTTTTCGCGAGCCGAGCAGGGGCAGATAGCGATGATCGAAAACAGGAGCGCAAGGAGTTTCCTCATGGCACCTCCTTTAGCAGTATTGTCAATGGACCTATGGGGAGTCGAACCCCAACTTACTCCATGCCATGGAGCCGTGATACCGCTTCACTATAGGCCCTTTCGCTTTATTTTACCAGTGGTTGGCAAAAAAATAAAGCTGTGATAAAGTGCGGCCATTATGTTAAATATCTTTTCTAATGGGTTCGGCGCGCTCGATTTTAGTTTAATAGCCTCGTTAGTGAGCCTCGCCTATGGGGCCTTTTTAATTAATCAGGTCCTTTCCGTGAAAGTAGAGGATCAAAAGATAGTCTCTGTGAGCGCCGCTATCAAAGAGGGCGCGGAGGCTTACCTTGCCCGACAAAATAAGGCGGTCTTTTGGGTGGGTCTTCTCATCGCCATCATTTTGTGGAAGTGGTTGGGCAGGGGGATGACTTTGGGTTTTCTTATCGGCGCCGCGGCTTCATGTCTCGCCGGCTACATAGGCATGATGATAGCGGTGCGCGCCAATGGCCGGGTGACAGAAGAAGCTAAGTCGGGGCTGCCTCGAGCTTTTTCTCTGGCTTATAAAGGCGGAGCGGTGACTGGTTTTATGGTGGTAGGTCTCGCTCTGCTTTCTATCACTTTATTTTATCGCCTGACTGGCAATGTGCATTCGCTTATCGGACTGGGTTTTGGAGCTTCACTTATTTCCATTTTCGCGCGCCTCGGTGGTGGTATTTTTACCAAGGCGGCCGATGTGGGGGCTGATCTGGTGGGCAAACTGGAGGCAGGCATTCCGGAGGACGATCCGCGTAACCCAGCCGTCATCGCCGATAATGTGGGCGACAATGTGGGAGACGACGCTGGCATGGCGGCTGATCTTTTTGAAACCTATCTCGTCTCCATGATATCAGTCATTCTGCTTGGCAGTTTCCTCTATCCGGCAAATGGGAACATGATATATTTTCCATTTACCATCGGCTCCTTGGCTGTCATCGCGTCGGTGGTGGGCTCCATGTTCGTGAGATTTTCCGGTAGTATCATGGGGGCGCTCTACAAAGGTTTATTCGTGAGCATCGTGCTTTTGGCCCAACTTTTTTACATTTTGACTAGGGACGATACATTCATCGTGTTGCCCGATATCAGAGCGTTCGGAGCGTTGTTTGTGGGTCTTATTGTCACGGTCCTTATGGTGATGATTACCGAATATTACACATCTAAGAATTTTGAACCCGTCAAGAGCATTGCCAAAAGTTCAACCACTGGTCACGGCACTAACATCATTACCGGTTTGGCGCTCTCCATGCAAGCTACGGCTTTGCCAGTTTTAGTGATAGTGCTCGGCATGCTCATCGCGTTTGGTTACGCGGGGCTTTACGGCATCGCTCTTGCCACCATCAGTATGCTGTCGCTCGCGGCCATAATCATTTCCATTGACGCTTTTGGTCCTATTACGGATAACGCCGGCGGTATCGCAGAGATGGCTGGTTTACCAAAATCTGTTCGTGACGTTACCGATCCCTTGGACGCGGTAGGCAACACTACCAAGGCCGTTACCAAAGGATACGCTATCGCTTCGGCCGGTTTGGCTGCCCTAGTTTTATTTGCCGCCTACACGGAGGAGCTTGGAAGTTATGGAAAAGAGATGATTTTTGCTCTTTCCAATGTAAAAGTTCTGGCCGGTCTGTTTCTGGGAGGTTTAATGCCATACCTTTTTGCTTCCATGGCCATGCAGGCGGTGGGCAAAGCGGCCTCGGCAGTGGTGGATGAAGTGCGTCGACAGTTTCGCGAGATCAAGGGTATCATGGAGGGTACGGCCAAGCCTGATTACGCTAAGGCAGTTGACATCGTTACCCAAAGAGCCATCAAGGAGATGATCCTCCCCGCCTTGTTACCGATTCTGATGCCACTTGGGGTGGGTTTCCTCTTGGGCGCAGAAGCGCTTGGAGGACTTTTGGTGGGATCAATCGTGACCGGCCTATTCGTAGCTCTCTCCATGACCTCTGGAGGGGCCGCCTGGGACAATGCTAAAAAATATATTGAAGAAGGCTATTATGGGGGCAAGGGTTCGGAGGCTCACAAAGCGGCCGTGACAGGGGACACGGTGGGCGATCCGTACAAAGACACAGCCGGCCCGGCTGTGAACCCCATGATCAAGGTGGCCAACATCGTGGCGCTCCTCATGGTGCCGTTTCTTTGATTGACAAAAGTTATTTAGCCAGCATCATGTAGTCTGACCTAGTT
>CAYJVD010000018.1:0-9436 GCA_964373585.1 uncultured Candidatus Saccharibacteria bacterium | reverse complement strand
ATCTTCTTAGGTCATAATTTTCGATTATAAAATCAATCTCTTTTGAACATTCGTATGGATGAACGAATACCGATTTCTGGTATTCAAAAAATCCCATATTTTTCAAATGGTCCCGGATTGAATCGCGCGCGTATCTATTTTTTTCCGGTATATCAAAGAGCACCATGCGCCATTTATGATCCCATTTTATCGGCACCATAATCTCCATTTCATCTAACTTGTAAGTAACAACCAATCGCTGGCCATCCTTAGATAAAGTCATGGTAACCGTTCCATCATCATTTTCTTTCGCCTCTAAAAGCTTTGACTCATACAAAGAGCTGATTGCTCGATTAAGCTCCTGACTATTGATCTCCTTCCACGCCTTGACACTTTCTCTTAATATCCTGAAATACTGTTTGGAAGATCGGGCACAGCCCAACCCCACACCCGTGGCTAAAAACAACAAGATTTTTTTCTGAGTAGCTCCCAATTTTATTGGCACAATAATATTATAACACAAATCACCTAAACAGGATTTGCTCACGATCGTGGGCAAATCCTGTTTAGAAAATTTTACAAAATTAAAGCAGATTTTAATTGAAAAATTTTGCAAGATCAGAACAAGATCAGAACAAGATCAGAACAAGATCAGAACAAGATCAGAACAAGATCAGAGCAAGATCAGAGTAAAATCAAGAGAAAATGAAAGCAAAATGAAAGCCC
Organism: uncultured Candidatus Saccharibacteria bacterium; assembly: GCA_964373585.1. Lineage (GTDB taxonomy): Bacteria > Patescibacteriota > Minisyncoccia > Phycocordibacterales > JBBUBG01 > CAYJVD01. The sequence continues at coordinate 8,731 of CAYJVD010000018.1, read as the reverse complement.
CCCGCAGATGTAAATCTTTGGGGGGCAGGTATTCGTGATGGCTTTCCAGACGCGGGGCTTGTCTGCGCACTCCTTGTGAGAGAGCACGCATGGCCCGTTTCCTTAAACCTTGTGCGTTGAATCAAGCTTTTGGCTTGATTAAGAGGCCTCAAGGTTCCTTGCCTCAAACAGATCCGCCTTATTTCCTCCGGTAACCAGCCAAAGGGAAACAAAACAAGATTGAGTGAGGTGGAGAGGATGCTTTCTTCGTAGCTTCTCTTTTTCGAACAATCGCATGCGCTTTTACACGCACACCATCATTCTATCCAGAGAATGCAATCTTGCGACTGCAGTCGTTACGATCTACCAGTTAAGGCAGACTTTCGGACGCATTCCCTACGCTCTTGTTACGAGTTTCGGTAGCCCCACAAGGAGGCACGAAGTGGCCCTTCTCCGTTCATCACCACAAACTGGACGCTTCGAGTACTCGCTTGACGGGCAAGTCCTCTAATCGGGTTGGGGATTGCTCTCCAAGCGTCCCGAATCGAATCCAATGTCGCCTTTAGGCGTTGCAGGCCATTGACCACGGATATTCACCGTGATCTCCCCCTGCACAATTATCACTATTCAACCTACATCCGGTTATCCTTGCGGCCCGGATTTTAGCTGCCCTTAATTTCGGTTGTCAACCCAAAATTAGTCGGGAGATCGTAAGGACATGACTCCTTAGATCGTATAGTGACATTACATTGGTGAGGGCCCCTGCTTCGTAATGATGTTGGTCACCACTACGAAGAAAAGAAAACTCATGGCATTGCTTTTTACGGCCGAACCACGCGTTCTCTCTGAAACATTCCACACCCCTCTCGGTTCTCCGCACCCGTCCTATTCTTGCTAAGATAAGACTTATATCATCTTGTTTTTTTAAGACAAAATGACATACAAGGTGCGAATCCCTTAAGGAGAATGTTCCTTGGGTTCGATTCTTTGATGCATCTTGGGGGGTTAGCAGTCCCTTCAGACACATCTTGCCCTTATCCCACTTAAGGGATAGAGTTCTCACGAACTCCCTTTGTCGTGGTGACTACTAGATCGCCTGATCTAGCCTGTCACAAATATTTTGAAATTGGAGATGGGAGGTAAGAAATTTGTTTTCCGATCTCTCATCTCCAATTTCATTTTTACTCAAAGAACAATTTTCCACAGTACATTTACTGTAGGAGGTATAGTTTATAAAAACTAAAATATATGTCAACTGTGGATAACTAACAGAATACAAACATATTTCACTGTCAATAATCCATGTCGTGCATTCCACCTCCCCCGGCCGGTAATCTTTCTTCTTTTTTAGGTTCTTCCGTAATAGCCACCTCGGTCGTCAGCAATATGGCGGCAGCTGAGGCGGCATTCTGAAGCGCGTTTCTGGTCACTTTGACCGGATCAATAATACCGGCCTCATACATATCTTTGACGATCAGCCCCGAATTGGCATCATAACCTTCGTTGCCACTCTTGGCGTTCCTCACTTTCTCCACAATCACAGCGCCGTCTTCACGGCCGGCGTTAATAGCGATCTGTTTAAGTGGCGCTTCCAGTGATTTAAGAAGCACCTGCACACCCACTTGGAATTCATGATCTATATCCGGTGAAGGCGATTTAAGCTTTTTAGCGGCCACATGAGCCCCGGCTTGAATGAGAGCCGTGCCACCGCCAGAAACAATTCCCTCGTCCACGGCCGCCTTAGTGGCTTCGACCGCGTCCTCGATTTTAAGCTTTTTATATTTCATCTCGGTCTCGGTGGCCGCGCCCACCTTGATGATAACCGCTCCGCCAGAAAGTTTGCCCAATCTTTCCTCTAATTTTTCTTTATCAAATTTTGATTCGGATAGCTCAAGCTGGTTTTTGATTTGAGCGACCCTAGCCTCGATCTCAGGCTTTTTGCCCTTGCCGCCGATGATCGTGGTGTTGTCTTTGGTTGAGATCACTTTTCGGGCTTTACCCAACATGTTTAAGGCCACATTTTCTAATTTAATACCCACCTCTTCGGTCACCAACTTTCCGCCGGTCATAACTGCAATATCTTCAAGTAACTCTTTTTTACGATCGCCATAACCGGGCGCTTTTAAAGCAAGGGCGTTGAACGACCCCCTGATCTTATTGATAACAAGTGTGGCCAAGGCCTCACCATCCACATCTTCAGCAATGATTACCAGCTCTTTTTTACCTTCGGCCGCCAAGCGCTCGAGCAGAGGCAAAATATCTTTTATACGAGAAATTTTTTTATCAGTAATTAAAATCTGGGTGTCCACATATTCGGCCTCCATGCGCTCGGGCTTGGTCACCATGTAAGGTGAAATGTAGCCTTTATCGAACTGAAAGCCTTCGGTCATTTCTGATTCCACGCCGAAAGATTGAGACTCTTCCACGGACACCACACCGTCCTTTCCCACTTTATCAATAGCGTCAGCAATGATTTTTCCAAACTCGGCTGATTCAGCCGAAAGAGTGGCCACCTGAATGATCTCGTGTTTATCCTTAATAGGCTTAGCCATTTTCACCAAATAATCCACCACCTCGTTCGCGGCCGCCTCAATGCCAAGGCGCATGCCCATGGCGTTCACGCCCAAAGTGGCTCGTTTAAAACCTTCTTCAATCATAGCTTGAGCGAGCACCACGGCCGTGGTGGTGCCATCGCCGGCCAGTTCATTTGTTTTATCCGCCACTTCTTTGATAATCTCGGCTCCCAAATTTTCCACCTTATCCGATAGACTAATCTCTTTGGCAATGGTCACACCGTCATTGGTGATAGTAGGCGCGCCGTAGCCTTTGTCGATGACCACATTGCGCCCTTTGGGACCGAGGGTAATCTTGACGGCGCTGGCCGCCTTATCAATTCCTCTCTTCAGCCCTTGCCTCGCCTCTTCATTAAAAACAATTCTCTTTGACATAATATTTTACGCTTTACGCTTTAAGCTTTAATTTTCTATGACTGCTAATATATTCGACTCGCTTAAACTTAAAGACTGCTTGCCGGCTACCTTGATCTCGTCCGGACCGTATTTCGTGCACCGCTCTTTTTGACCCACTTTGACGGTCATGGGCAGGCGCTGGCCTTCATCCGTTATCTTTCCCGGACCAACAGCCACTACTGTGCCTTGTTCCGATCGCTCCTTATCGGCCGTCTCTGGTATAAAAATACCGCCCTTGGTTTTAGAGCCTCTTTCCAGTTCGGAAATGGGCTCCACCACTACTTTGTCCCCTAAAGGACTGATTCTTATTTTGTCAGTGCTCATAAATTATGATTAATTATAACGGCGCGTATTATATCGCCTTTTTAAAATTGCGTCAAGGAGTTTTCTACTTTATGTTTTCTGGTCCGAAGGCTTCGTACTTAGCTAAATCTGCCGTGACGGTCTTGCCAAGCACTAGCTCGAAGAACTCAGCCCCCAGGCCAGCGCGCGCTGCTTTCGGCCTCATGGCGTACACCATCTCGGCCGTAATCTTTTCCCCTCTTTTGATGTCCCGGCCGGCCACTAAGGTCTTGTTGAAATAGGGACGGAACTGATTAATAGCCCCATCAAATTCTCTCTCACGATCACCATAGTAAGGAGTGGGGTCAACATTTCTATACTCACCTTGCCGTACAGCGCTTACTAATGCCTTGAACTCAATCGGCACCATAGATACCTTATGATCGGCTCCCCACAGTTCGCGCGAAAAAGAGAAATGCTTTTCAATAACGCATGCCCCCATCTTGATTGCCGCAAGAGCAATATCATTAAAACCTATCGAATGATCCGAAAAGCCAACCACCACTTGCGGATAAATTTCTTTGATATATTCAATGGAAGCCAGATTGAAAGACTCAGCTGGTGCAGGATACTGACTAACGCAGAAAAGAATAACAAGTGGATAGTTTGGGCCAAGATAGTTAATGACGGAATGCAGCTCTGCCCTACTTACCATGCCCGTTGAGAGGATGATGGGCTTTCCGGTACTTTTCATGTAAGAAAGCATTACCCGATCGGTCACATCCGCCGAACCCACTTTCCAAAGCGGCACATCGAGGGTGGCGAACTTCTCAGCCGCCATGCGACTCATGGGTGCTGAAAAAAAAATCACGTCTCGCGAGCGAGCGTGCTCCGCTAAAGGTCTCCAAAAATCTTCAAGGGGCGTAGCCTTCTCATTCCTAGTAACCCAAGCCAAACGATCCTTGGCCTTGAAGTGAGGCGCGACAATACGGACGGGAAGCTGTTCGTCTTCCACCACATGCGTTTGGAACTTGACGGCGTCGGCACCGAACTCCACGGCTAGATCAACGAGCTTGATAGCGTTCTCCAGATATTCTGAAACAGGTCGCTCTTCTTCCGTGATAATAAAATTTTTACCTATTTCAGCAATAAAAAAAACTCGGTCCGATCCTAGCTTTATATTTGATCCTGAAATAGAAATTTCTCTTGGCATGTCTTTCCCACTAAAGGTACTTCAGATTACCGATATTGCCAAATTTTGCGCTTAGGCTATACTGTATGAAATTAGCCAAAATGACCTTTCTTAAAGCCATTCTACCTTATCTTCAGGTACTCTTATCTATTTTAGTAATAGGCAGCGTTCTCTTGCAAAGAAGCGACGCTGGGCTCGGCGGAGCTCTGGGAGGCGCCGGCCAAGCAGGATTTTATACCAAACGGGGAGCGGAAAAATATCTTTTCGTGACCACCATCGTCATAGCCATCCTTTTCGTCATCGCTTCGCTCCTCGCCCTTTTTGTCTAACTTTAAATAATGCGAGAAAAAATCTCAAGCGCCTTCAGGGACTATTTTCATGAAATAGCTCTGGCCATAAAAATGCTCTCTCCCAAAGAGAAGCTCGTTTTCAGTCTTTTGACATTTATTTTCGTCATGTCCACTTTCATCATCGCCTGGAAAGTGAACAACCTCTTTCTAGTGGAAGTGCCAGCCGAAGGGGGTGAACTCACCGAAGGGGTAATCGGCACTCCTCGCTTCATAAACCCTCTACTGGCTACAGGTGATGCCGATCGGGACCTAACCATGCTCATCTATTCAGGCCTCATGCGCGCAGGCGAAAATGGAGAGATCTTACCAGACTTGGCCGAAAAGTATCAGCTAAGCGAAGACGGGCTGACATACATTTTCACCCTAAAAGATGATCTGGTATGGCAGGATGGCCAGAAATTAACAAGCGACGATGTGGTCTTTACCATTAAGACGGCTCAAGATCCCAATTTAAAAAGTCCCCGCAGGGCCTCTTGGGAAGGAGTGGCCGTGGAGAAGATAGACGAGAGAACGGTAAAATTCTTTCTCAAATCTAGCTACGCCTCATTTCTCGAAAATGCCACTTTAGGAATCTTACCTAAACACATCTGGAAAAATATCAGCAGCGACTCGTTCGCCCTTTCTGACCGGAACTTAAAGCCCATCGGATCGGGGCCGTACAAAGTGAACCGCGTAGAAAGAGGTCCTTCTGGAATAGCGGAATATTATGAACTAGTGCCTTTCAAGAAATTCGCTTTGGGCGCTCCCAAAATCAGCAAGCTCTTTATCTATTTTTTTCCAAGCGAAGAAAGCCTCTTGAAGAGTTACAGACAAGGAAAAGTGGAAAGCATGAACGCCATCTCGACCGAAAGCGCTCTAGAGTTAAAAGAAAAAGGCAACCGAGTGGAAAAATCCTCTCTGCCTCTGCCTCGCGTCTTCGCGGTTTTCTTTAATCAAAATCACAATGAACTATTCAGCGATCAAAATGTGCGAAAAGCCCTCGACATGTCGCTTGATAGGGATATTTTAATAAACAGAGCGCTCAAGGGGTACGCCATGGCACTCGATGGTCCGATCCCTCCAAGCTCTTTAGGCTATGTCAAAATGACGGGAAACGAAACGGCCAGCTCCACGCGCGCTGAAGAAGCCCGGACATTACTGGCTAAAACCGGCTGGAAATGGAACGCCTCTAAAAAGGTGCTGGAAAAGAACATCCCTTCCGCGGGTCAGAAAAGAGGATCTTCTCCTAAAGACAAAAGCGTCACTAAGCAATTAGCCTTCTCTTTAGTGACTTCAGACACGCCCGAACTTGCCAAAGCCGCCGAAGCCATTAAACAAGCTTGGGAAAATATCGGCGCCAAAGTGGAATTAAAAACCCTCGAGATCGGCGACCTGAACCAAAACATCATCAGGCCGCGCAAATACGACGCCCTGTTTTTTGGCGAGATCATCGGACGCGACCCTGATCCATTTTCTTTTTGGCACTCTTCTCAAAGGAACGACCCTGGACTAAATGTGGCCCTTTATGCCAATATTAAAGTCGACAAAATTCTAGAAAGCGCCCGGGCCATTTTAGATAAAACCGAACGCGCGTCCAAATACAGCGAATTTGCCAAAGAATTAACCAAAGATGTGCCGGCGGTTTTTGTTTATTCGCCCTATTTTCTGTATGTGGTGCCGGAAAAAATCCAAGGCTTGAGACTGGAATCTGTCACTATCCCTTCAGAAAGATTTTTGCATATTAATAGCTGGTATATCGAGCGCGATAAAGTTTGGAAAATTTTCACAAATGATAACTAAAAAAGAACCCATTCGCATTATCCCTTTGGGCGGTGTGGAGGAGATCGGAAAAAATATGACGCTTGTCGAATATAAAGACGACTTGATCATCGTAGACATGGGGTTCCAGTTTCCGGGAGAAGACGCGCCCGGCGTGGATTATGTCATACCCGATTCCACCTATCTCGAGAAACGCAAATCTAAAATTAGAGGCGTGTTTATCACTCATGGGCACCTCGATCACATCGGAGCCATTCCTTACATAATCCCCAAACTAGGCAACCCGCCCATTTTCACGCGCTTGCTGACCTCGGTCATGATTAAAAAAAGACAAGCTGAATTCCCCCACCTGCCCAAATTGCGTTTGGAAGTGGTAGAAAAGGAGTCCCGTTTGAAAATCGGCAAACATCTTGCGGTGCGTTTTTTCAATGTCACCCACACCATCCCGGACGCCATGGGCGTTATCATCGAGACCCCGTACGGCAATATCATTTTCACCGGCGATATCAAGATAGATCATGATAACGGCATGCCGGTCGAAAAAGAGCTGGAAACTTTTGGCAATCTCAATAAAGAAAATAATCTGGTTCTGCTTGCTGATTCCACCAATGTAGAACGCCCGGGCTACTCTTTTTCCGAAAGGGCGGTGCACGAAAATCTGCGCAAGATCATTACCGATGTTAAAGGCAGGCTGATTATGGGCACTTTCGCGTCGCTCCTCGAACGCATTATTTTCGTCATAAAAACATGCGAGAGCTTGGGTAAGAAGGTGGTTATCGAAGGACGAAGCATGAAGACTAATGTCGAGATCGCCAAAGAGCTGGGGATGCTCAAAGTCAGTCCGGCCACTTTTATCACAGCCGACGCCATAGACTCCTATCCGCCGAACAAGATCGTGATTCTGGCCACCGGCGCTCAAGGCGACGAGTTCGCGGCTCTGATGCGCATGGCCAATAAGCATCATAAAAAAATAAAAATCGAACCGGGAGATACTGTTCTTCTTTCATCTTCCATCATCCCGGGCAATGAAAAAGATGTCCAGAAACTAAAAGATAACTTATCGAGACAGGGCGCTAAAATTATCCACTATCGTATAGCTGATATCCATTCGTCAGGGCACGCCAATGCCGAGGAGACGGCTTGGATCCATAAGATGATTAACGCCAAATTTTTTATTCCGGTGCACGGCTATCACTATATGCTCCGAGTGCATGCCGAGATCGCCCAGTCCATCGGCACCCCCGGAGAAAATATCGTCATAGCCGATAACGGCAGCATCATCGAAATCAGCGATCAGGGGAGAAAAATAGCTGTGCTCAAAGAGAAAGCTCCCACCGGCATCGTCATGGTGGACGCGCTCGGCCGCGGAGATGTCAAAGAGGTGGTCATCCGCGACCGCAAGTTGCTCTCGGAAGACGGCATCTTCGTCATCATCGCCGTTATTGATGTTAAAACAGGTAAAGTGCGCAACTCGCCGGACATCATCTCGCGCGGCTTTGTTTATCTTAAAGAGTCCCAAAATCTTCTGCGTCAGGCCCGCTTCATAACCAAACGCACTATTGAGGAGACGGTCACGGGCATGCATCCTATCAACTTCGATCATGTCAAAAATCAAGTGCGCGAGAAGATAGGCAGGTTTCTTTTCAAGGAGACTGCCAAGCGCCCCATTATCCTGCCTGTTGTCTTGGAAGTGTGATGAAAAACAGTTCACGAAATTTTCTTTACCCGATCTATCTAGCCACTTTTTTCTTCACATTACATTACGGACTGACACTCTATGTCAACTCCACCTACCTGGCCCAATCTTTGGGAGAAAGATCGGTGGATCTGCTATATAGTCTGGCTTCTTTACTCTCGATCCTCGCCCTGGCTTATCTCCCCCCTCTTTATAATAAATTTGGCCAGTTCCCCATTGTCTTAAGTCTCTTTGGCATACTCATAGCGAGCACTTATTTTCTGGCTTACGCTGCCATACCCCTTTTGGTAATCCTCTTTTTTCTTTTGCTTTATGTCTCCGACATAAGTGTCAGTTACAATTTTGATCTATACCTCGAAAAATTTACCCGTGATCGAGAGACCGGCTACCTAAGAGCTTTTTACCTGACTGTTATCAATGTGGCTATTTTAATCTCTCCGTTTCTGGCCGGCCAGATCGTTAGTCGTTACGGTTTCCAAGAGATTTACTTGATGGCTTTAGGCTT
>CAYJVD010000017.1:0-9463 GCA_964373585.1 uncultured Candidatus Saccharibacteria bacterium | reverse complement strand
GGGTGGAAGGTGAGGTATTTAATTCTGGCGCTTGTCGTTGTCTCGGTCTTTCGGATCGGCTGTCATCCAAAGGCGCTGGAAAAGAGCGCCGTGGCCAAACCGACGGTCGCGATTGATACCGATCTCAATCGCGAGTACGACCCTGATCCTCAAACTGGGGATTACGATCCGTTCGGCGACCGCTTTCGTTCTCAATTGTTTTTTCTCCAAGGGCAGTCGTTGGCACAAACGGATGTTGTTTTATAAGGATACCTTGATGGGCGACGTAAGGATCGAACTTACGACCTTTCCGATGTGAACGGAACGCTCTGCCACTGAGCTAGTCGCCCTTTTATTTTAATATTTCTTCCACTATCTCTTTAACCATCGCTCCATCAGCTTTGCCTTTTAATTCCTTCATCAGCATTCCGACAAGCATGCCAGTTTTGGATTTATCAATTCCAGACGTACCCTCGATTTTCTGGCGAACTATTTTTTCTAATTCATCTCTTTCCATCATTTTTGGCAGATAAGTTTCAATAATGGCCAGTTCGGCTTCTTCGGCTTTGGCTAGATCTTCGCGACCGCCGGCTCGGAACTGTTCGATGGAGTCTTTACGCTGGCGCGCCGCGCGCGCTGTCACGGCCAGAGCCTCCTCGTCTGTAAGGAGTTCTTGGGGCTTACGCCTCTTAGCCACCAGTTCATTCGTAAAAGCGGCTACCAGACTGCGCAGAACCGTCAAGCGTACGGTGTCTTTGGCGAGCGTGGCTCTCTTTATCTCATCCTTGATTTCTTGGTGAAGCATTTGATGATTATAGTATATAATAGGTTGTAATGGAAACTCTTGCTATCACGGAGCAGGCCGCGCGCTTAAGGAAATTAGTCTTCGAGAAGAATAGATTTCTCGTTCGTTTAACTTCTAGGATTGAAAATTTAAAAAAAGAGCTTCTCTTGATTAAAGTAAATTATGAAGCGGTTATAGGCAAGCTTTATTTTGAATTAGACCAACTGGACTTCGCCATTTTCGAAATGCGCAAATTGAAAGACCTTGTCGAGCGTGGTCACAGTCCAGAGGAAGCGGAAAAAATTCTTCGTGAGAAGGGGATCGACGCGAGATGGAAAGATCAATCGCAGAAGAGACAAAAAAAGGCTAAGGACGGCGCTATTCGCATGGGGGCTGCCTCACTCCTCGAAAAAGAGGAACTGAAATCACTTTGGCGCAAGCTGGCTTATCGTTTCCATCCGGATCGAGAGGGAGGGAGCGAGGAGGTGATGAAACAGATCAATAAGGCTTATAGCGAAGAAGATCTGGAAAGCTTGAGGCTGATTGACGAAGAGAAGTTTTCTGAAGTCAGTCTTGATGTGCAAAGTCAGGATGTCGTTTATCTTTCTAAAAAACTAAACGATCTTGAAAAGATCATCGATCGCTTGCAGCAAAAATACAAAGCTTTCAAGAAATCAGAGTGGTTTCTCTGGAAGACCAAGCTGTCCAAAATGGAAAAGAACACGGAGAATCTTTTTAGAGATGTGGCCAAGACGCTTGAGGTGACCATTGCAAAAAGGAAGCGAGAACTTGCCCGACTGAAAAATAGTGTAGTAAAATGAAAGCATATGAATAAATCTAAAATAAAAGTGGCCATTAACGGCCTCGGTAGGATCGGGAGGGCTTTTCTCAAAATGGCGCTTGGACGAGACGAGCTTGAGGTCGTGGCTATCAACGATTTAGCCGATATTGAAAATCTGGCTTATCTTATCCGTTATGACAGCGCTTACGGCCGATCCGGGCTATCTGTCAATACGGATGGCGATAAACTAGATATCAATGACAGAGAGATCGTCTATATCAAGGAAAAAGAGCCGGCTAACCTTCCCTGGTTAAAATTGGATATAGATGTGGTTTTAGAGTCCACTGGTCTCTTCGCCTCACCGGAGAAGGCTAAAGTGCATCTTGCGGCTGGGGCTAAGAAAGTAGTGGTGTCAGCTCCTTTTGAAGGCCATCATGAGAATGGAGGCAATGGAGGCGACACCATTCTGATGGGTATCAATGAAGAAAATCTAAAGAGTTGCAATATCAGTTCAAACGCTAGTTGTACAACTAACGCGGCCAGCCCAGTCATTCAGATTATGCATGAAGAGTTAGGTATCGAAAAAGCTCTGTTAAGCACAGTCCACGCTTACACTTCGAGTCAGCGGTTGGTGGATGCGCCGGACGTTAAAGATTGGAGAAGGGGAAGAGCCGGGTCGGCCAATATCATCCCTTCTACCACGGGCGCGGCCATCGCTGTCACCAAGGCCATACCGGTCCTAAGGGGTCTTTTTGACGGCATTGCCATGCGCGTGCCTATTATCACGGGGTCGCTTGTTGATCTCACTTTTTTGGCCAAAAGAAAAACATCCGTGGAAGAGGTGAACAAGATTTTGCGCGAGGCCGCAGAGAGCGCGCGTTGGAAAGATCTACTTGAAGTGACAGATGACCCATTGGTCTCAACGGACATTATTGGAAACAGACACGCTTCCATCGTGGATGCCGGTTTTACTAAAGTGGTGGGCGGCGATTTAGTGAAAATTTTAGCTTGGTACGATAATGAGATGGGGTATACCGCTACTTTGATAGAGCACGTCATAAAAGCTGGCCAAAATGTATAAAATTTATCTGGGGTGCGACCATGCCGGCTTTGAATTGAAAGAAAAAATTAAACTTTTTTTAGGCAGTCTTAGTTATCATATCGAAGATGAAGGCGCTTACATTTACGATCCGGATGATGATTATCCAGATTTTATTTTGAAAGTAGCCAAAGCGGTGGCTAAGGATCCTGAAAATAATCGCGGTATTATTTTAGGGGGCTCTGGCCAAGGTGAGGCTATGATCGCTAATCGTTTGTCTCGAGTGAGGGCGGCTGTTTATTACGCTCCGGATTTAAGCATGATCGAAGTAATGCGCGAGCATAACAATGCCAACATTCTTTCGCTCGGCGCGCGTTTTTTAGAAGAGGACGACGCACTGTCCGCTGTCAAACATTGGCTTGAGACGCCTTTTAGGAATGAGGAGAGGCATGTCAGGCGAATTAAAAAAATTGACGAGATGCTTCCGAGTTAGAATTTTTTTGCGTCTTTACCCCTTCCCCTCGACAAGCTCGGGGCGGGGCCCTCAAAATAAGGACAACCTTATTTTGACCCCTAGGTGCCGACAAAAAAATTCTAACTCAGAAGCATTAAGAATATGCAAATCATCCCTTCGATAATTGGAAAAGATTTTGACGAAGTCAGAGCCAAGATTGAGCTGGTGGCGCCTTTTGTGAACTGGGCGCAGTTAGATCTGGTGGACGGTATTTTCTCCTGGCAAGTCACATGGCCATACGACCCCGCCAGCATTCGCTCCGCTCAAGCTAAGGCCGGCAAGCAAGGAGTAGTTGGATTGGCCTCACATCAACTAAGATTTTTACGAGATCATTTTCCCAATCTCAAGATGGAGCTTCATCTGATGACCGATAAGCCGGAAAAAGAGATTGACAGCTGGATCGAGGCGGGGCCCCAGCGTATTCTCATTCACTTAGAATCCAGTTCAAAAATTGGCGAGATTTTAAATAAAATAAAAAATGCCGGCATTAGCTCTGGCATCGCTCTTAAGCTCGACAGCCCGGCGGAGGCAGCCTTTCCTTATTCTGATAAAATTGAGATGATTCAGCTGATGGGGATCAAAGAGATCGGGGCTTATGGTCAAGCTTTCGCGCCGGAGGTTCTGGAAAAGATTAAGACGATTAAGAAAAATTATCCGGAGCTCTTGGTTCAAGTGGACGGGGGTATCAATCTTGAGACTGGAAAACAGGTGCTGGAAGCCGGGGCGGATAATATCATAGCCGGTTCGGCCATATTCAAAGCAGTCAGTATTGAAAAGGCGGTGCAAGATTTTAAAAATCTTGCTGTTTGAGGTATAATTTTCTTATGCCTCACTTGCATGAAGATAAATTAAAATTCTTAGAGGAAAAGGCCAGCGCTATTCGTTACGATACCATTGAAGCGGTTATCAAGGCCGGATCTGGACATATTGCCGGGCCGCTCGGCATGGCTGATATTTTTACAGCTCTTTATTTTCATGTTTTGAAGCACGATTCCAAAAATCCAGCTTGGGATGAGCGGGATAGGTTAGTGCTTTCAAATGGTCATATCTGTCCAGTGTTTTACGCGGCTATGGCTCACGCGGGCTATTTTCCGATTGAGGAGTTAAAAAATTTGCGAAAATTCGGCGCCATGCTGCAGGGCCATCCTCATCGCGATTTTCTGCCGGCGCTTGAAACCAGTTCCGGGCCACTTGGATCGGGTCTTTCGCAGGCCGTGGGCATGGCTATCGCGCTTAAGATGGATAAGAAAGCCAATCAGGTTTACGCTTTGCTTTCTGACGCGGAGCATAACGCGGGCAATCTTTGGGAAGGGGCCATGCTGGCCGGCAAGCTGCGACTTGATAATCTCACAGTGGTGATTGATCGCAACAATATCCAGATTGACGGCATGACTGAAGACATCATGCCGCTTGAACCTTTGCGGGCTAAATATGAATCTTTTAATTGGCATGTGCTTGAGATCAACGGCCACGATTTTCAAGATATCGCGAACGGTTTTGAGACAGCGCGCGCTGTCTATGAAAAGCCAGTTTGTATCATCGCCCACACTATTCCGGGCAAGGGGGTTTCATTCATGGAGTTCAAATATCCCTGGCACTCCAAAACTTTTAGTGCGGAGGAGGCCAGGGATTCTTTAAATGAGCTACGCACGCTTGGTGGCAAGATAAAAAGTGAGCATGAATAATATGTTCTCGATGCCTTTTATTCAAACACGCATGAAAACCCCAGCGGGTTTTCTGCTCTGCTCGGCAAACGATCAAGCCCTTGTTTGCTTCGCAAACAATAATGAGGGCTTGCGTCAGCTGCGTTTGCCTGCGCAAGGTTTTCATAAAAGGCATCGAGAACATTGCTAATATGATTGTAGAGAATCAAAAATTAAATCCTAAACTTTTCGATCTTGATGTCGAGCAGGCGCCTATTCGTAAAGGATTTGGAGAGGGGTTGCTGGCCGCGGCTGAAGCGGACTGGCGCGTGGTGGGGCTTTGCGCAGATTTGACCGAGTCCACTCAGATGCATCTTTTCAAAAATAAATTTCCGGAACGATTCGTGGAGATGGGCGTGGCTGAACAGAATCTAGCCACCGTGGCTTCCGGCATGGCGGCCGCAGGCAAGATTCCTTTCATCACTTCATACGCCATGTTTAGTCCTGGGCGTAACTGGGAACAGATTCGCACCACCATTTGCTACAACGACCGGGCTGTTAAGATTGCCGGCTCGCACGCAGGAGTTTCCGTGGGTCCTGACGGCGGTACGCATCAAGCCATTGAGGACATGGCCATCATGCGAGTCATTCCGCGCGTGGTGGTGCTCGCCCCTTGTGACTCTATCGAAGCCAAGAAAGCTACCATGGCCGCGGCCAAGACAGATGATCCGACCTATATTCGACTGGCCAGAGAAAAGACGCCCATTATTACCACCGCGGATTCGCCTTTTGAGATTGGTAAGGCCAATCTTCTCTTGGAAGCGAAGCTTCCAAGGGTCGCCATCATTGCTTGTGGTTCATTAGTTTATAAAGCTCTGGTGGCCGCTCGCGAGCTCGCGAAGGAGGGGATCGAGACGCTTGTTTTGAATAACCATACCGTTAAGCCGTTGGATAAAAAAACTATTTTAGATGTAGCTCGGCGGGCGGGCAAAGTAGTGACTGTTGAGGAGCATCAAGTAGCGGGTGGCATGGGAAGTGCCGTGGCCGAATTTTTGGCTGAAGAGTTTCCGGTGCCCATGCGTTTTGTGGGAGTGCGCGATCAGTTCGGTCAGTCCGGCACGCCTGATGAACTACTTGAATATTATGGCATGGGAGTTAAGGATATCATGAAGGCAGTCAAAGAGTTGCTAAAAATATCAGAATAGGTTTATATAAAACAAGACAAGGAGGTGGGGAGGTGTTTCCTTACAGACTCGAGGTCGGATGTCCCTTACCAAGGGAGCCAAAGCATGATCACTTTGATGCTAGGGATATTTTCGATGACTACCGGTCCTGGCGGAATGGAAAAGGTGTAGGTGAGAGATTACGCGTGGCTGCATCTTGTTACTACTGCAGAAGTGTCATAGGGGTATTAGATCAATGTAGCTCTGCGGAAGGAAAAATATCTCTCCTCGTTAACAAGCTAGATATGCTTGTCAACGACCTCGATGAATAATCTTTATTTAAAAGTAGAATCCTGAGCCTAAGGCTCAGGATTTCTTGTATGCGCGTTCCATGGCCGATGATCAAATGTGGGCGAAGAAGACGGTGATAGCAAAAACTACTTGTCCTGTCTAATTAAAGCCGGAGAATTCCTAAGATAGTTTTGCAATTCATCTTTTGTCAAAAGTCCTTCGCGCGCGCCTACTTTCTGCACCACTGACATGGAGTTCACGGGTCCCCAAAGGAGAGCTTCTTCGAGCGGCAATCCTAAGGCAAGGGCCGAGGTGATAGTCGAGGCGAAGGCGTCACCGGCGCCTGTGCGTTCATAAGGCGGCTTGGGGTCAGGGTAAGGTGGGATGAACCAGGAATTATTTCCATCTGTCGCGTAAGCCCCTTTTGGTCCGTCGGTTACCACTGCTATTTTTGGTCCGAGAGCTTGGACACTCCGCGTCCAAGTGGACGCGGAGTGTCCCTCGGTGGCGTTTGGGTCGTTTAAAATCTTTTCTGCTTCCTCCGCATTGCAGAAAAATAGTTCTGCGCGTTCGTAAAAATATTTTAATTTCTCATAGCCGAGATTGATCTGGAAAGTGCCGGGTTGGAAAGCTAGCTTGGTTTCCGGATGAGATTTGAGCCAATGTTCTATTTCATGGTGGAAAGCGAGCGAGGATGGGCCGAGGGAGGTGAGGTAGAGCCATTTGGGATTGCCAACCTCGGACGTGCCCGCCTCACCGGCGGGCGAGCCCGCCGGTGAGGCGGGCATCTCATACGGATACTCTTCGTGTTTTACTAAGATAGTGCGTTCATCATGGTACCAGAGAACATAATGGTAGTTGGTCTTCATGCCAACATGGCTTTTCACAAAATCGCGAGCCACATTTTCTTTTTCTAAAACTTCCAGCTGTTTTCTGCCGATCTCATCATCGCCTTGATTGGAGATGAGGGCCGTGGAAAGCCCCAGCCTTGCCGCCGCCACGGCGGCGTTGGCGCAGTTGCCTACGGCCGGCACTACCGTCACGGATTCATATGGGATCTTGGCACCAAACTCCACGCACAGTTCGCGCATGCCATGATCGATCTCGGTGTGAGCTTCCGGATCTTTGAGCCGAATAAAAGCGTCCGTCACGATGTCTCCGATGGCCACGAAATCGAACTCTTTCATCTCGACATTATACTTTCTTTCCTAAATTAGCGCCACTATATTGACGAGCGCTCTCGTGCTACAATATTTCTTATGCAAAGCATGAGAGAAGTTATCGCGCGGGCGCGGGAGGAGAAGAAGGCGGTGGGCCATTTCAATATTTCGACCGTCGATCAGATGTGGGCTATCTTTAATGCGGCCCGCCGACTGGATGTGCCTGTCATCATCGGTGTTTCCGAAGGTGAACGAGATTTTCTTGGCCTTCGGCAAGCGGTGGCTCTAGTTAAAATCGCGCGCCAATCTGAAAACTACCCCCTTTTTATAAATGCTGACCATACATATTCTTTTGATCGCGTACGGGAGGCGGTAGATGCCGGTTGCGACGCGGTCATATTCGATGGGGCTAAACTTTCCTACGAAGAGAATCTGAAAATCACCAAAGAGTGCGTTGATTACGCGCGCAAAGTCAATCCAGAAATCATGGTGGAGGGCGAGCTTGGTTATATCGGTACTTCTTCCAAGCTGTTCGACTCTCTTCCAGAGGGGGCGGCGCTCAAGCAGTCCGATTTTACCACGGTGGAGCAGGCTCGAGCTTTCGTAAATGCGACTGGAGTAGATCTTTTTTCGCCGGCCGTGGGCAGCGTGCACGGGATGCTACGCAAAGGAAATGATCCTGATCTAGATATTGTGCGCATTAGTGAGATAGCTGCCGCTGTTCCGACCCCGCTTGTTTTGCACGGCGCGTCGGGGTTGCGAGAGGAAAATGTGAGAGAAGCCATCGCCGCCGGCATCTCTCTGGTGCATATCAATACGGAAATTCGCGTGGCGTGGCGCGACGCGCTCAAACTGGCTCTGCAGGAGGAGGCTGATGAAGTGGCTCCTTATAAGCTGCTTAAATCTTCTTCTTTGGCTGTAAGCAAAGTGGTGGAGCAGAAGCTGAAATTGTTTAATGGTTTTTAATGTTTGAAGTCGGTCTTCGTGTAAATTTACACGAAGGTACACGAAGACCGACTTCCGGTATCTCATTGAAAATTGATAATTAAAAATTGAAAATTGTATGTCTAAAATTTTTGTTACTCGAAAAATTCCTGAAAGTGGAATTGAAAAATTAAAATCCGCTGGGCACGAGGTGGATGTGAGCGAGAAGGACGGCGTGCTTACCCGAGTGGAGCTCCTTGAGGCGCTCCACGCTAAGCCTTACGGCGCGGTGCTTTGTTTGCTGACGGATAAAATAGACGCGGAAGTTTTTGATGCCGTGCCGAGCGCTAAGATATTCGCTAACTATGCGGTAGGCACCGATAACATTGATTTAGGCGCGGCCAAGACTCGTGGTGTGACCATTACCAACACTCCCGGCGTGCTTACCGAGACCGTGGCCGAGCATGCTTTCACGCTCATGCTTGCCGTGGCGCATCGGGTGACCGAAGCGGATGCTTTCACTCGTGCTGGCAAATATGGCGGCTGGGCGCCTCTATTGCTGCTCGGCACAGACCTGTCTCATAAAACTTTGGGTATCTTGGGACTGGGTCGCATCGGCTCGCGCGTGGTTCATCACGGCGCGCGGGGTTTCGACATGAAAGTTATTTACTACGACGTTTCGCGCAACGAACAGTTTGAAAAAGAGTATGGCGCTGAATTCAGATCCAATCCGGAAGATATTTTGAAAGAAGCCGATTTTATTTCTATCCATGTGCCCCTTTTGCCGAGCACCAAACATTTGATAAATAAAGAAAGGCTAGGCATGATGAAAAAGACAGCTATCCTAGTGAACACATCGCGCGGGCCGGTCATAGACGAGGAAGCGTTGGTGGAGGCGCTTAAGTCAGGGACGATCCGAGGCGCTGGTCTCGATGTTTTTGAAAATGAACCGTCTCTAGCTCCCGGTCTCTCCGCGCTCGCGAATGTCGTTCTCACTCCCCATATCGCTTCAGCCACCGATGAGACGCGTTCTGAGATGTCCGACCTGGCGGCCCAAAATATTATCGAATTTCTCTCCGGCCGTACGCCGCTCAATCTAGTTTTATAAGTTTGGTAAAAAAAAGCGGCACCTAGCTTGGAAGCGAAGCTTCCAAGCTAGGTGCCGCGGGTAGTCCGATTCAGATT
>CAYJVD010000016.1:6742-9500 GCA_964373585.1 uncultured Candidatus Saccharibacteria bacterium | reverse complement strand
ACCGCTGAAAGCATCTAAGCGGGAAGCCAACTCCAAGATTAGAAATCGTTTGAGGCTCGTGAGAGATGATCACGTTGATAGGCTCTAGGTGTAAGCGTCGTAAGGCGTTCAGCCGAGGAGTACTAATAAGCCGAATTCTTGTTAGGAAATTTGAAAAGCACTTTTATTTATCTTAGAAAAAATCAAACATGGCAAACTTTGCCAGCTTGAATATTTAGATTTGGTGACTTGACGCCTTGGCAACACCTCTTCCCATTCCGAACAGAGAAGTTAAGCGAGGTAGTGGCGATGATACTCCGCAAAACGGGGGAAAGTAGCTAGTCGCCAAATCTAACTATTTAAGCTAAAATCTTATACATGGTCTCTTGGGCTACAAGGCGCAAGCTTTTATATTCAGGCAGTTTTTTTGTGGTGGCTTTGATAGTTCTCGGGTTTGTTTTTTCCAATTTCAAAACCAAGCCCAGCTGTTTTGACGGCAAGAAAAATCAGGATGAATTTGGGATCGATTGCGGCGGGGGGTGTCAGGCTGTTTGCAGAGAAGAGGTGAGCGATCTCGTCACGCTTTGGAGCCGGGTTTTTAAGGTGGCGGAAGGCAGATACGATGCGGTGGCTTTAGTCCAGAATCCGAATTTTTCCTTTGGCGTTAAAGAGCTCCCCTACATATTCAAGGTGTACGACGGCGCCAACATACTGATCACGGAAAAAAGAGGTAAAACCTTCAGTAACTCCAATGAAAAGTTTTTGGTGTTCTTGCCTGACATCGAGACAGGCCGGCGGCTTCCGAGCAAGGCTTTTATTGAATTTGAAGATTTTAAATGGCAGAGGGTTTCGGGAGATGAACAACCCAAAAATTTCAAGCTCGCTATCGAAGATAAGGATTTTAAAGAAGACCCCTTGCCGCGACTTCAAGCTTTGGCGATAAATAACGGCGCTACCGCCCAAAAAAATATTTCACTGCAAGCCGCGCTTCTAGATGAGAGCGGCAACGCGTTCGCGGCCTCGTCGAGTTTCATCTCGGAGCTCGAGGCTTTTAGTCGCCGAAATATTTATTTTACTTGGCCTACCCCCTTTGGGAAAAAGCCATATGTCATCGATATTTATGCTCGGGTCAATCTTCTCAAATAGGAGAGTTGACTGGACGCTCTTTTTAGCCACATTGCCGATCATGGGAGTGGCGCTTTTGACTATGAATTCTTTCACGGCCGAAAACTATTTTTTCAATCGACAAATAGTTTGGATTTTGGTGGGAGTCTCGATTTTTTTCATTTTCAGCCGCTTGAATTGGCATATTTTAAAATCTAGCCGCGTTTTGGCGGTTTTATTTTTATGCGCCTCCTTTATCCTCGGGTTGCTATTTCTGGTGGCTCCCACAAGAGGGGCTAAAAGCTGGCTTGATTTCGGCAGCATTTCATTCCAGCCGTCGGATTTTATCAAGATTCTTTTGATATTGATGCTCGCCAAATATTTTTCCAGACGGCATATTGAGATCGCTCATTTCCAGCATATTTTCATTTCGGGAATTTACGCTTTTTTGCCTTTTGTTTTAGTGCTTTTACAGCCTGATTTTGGTTCGGCTATCATCATCTTTTTTATCTGGCTTGGCATGGTGATGGTGTCCGGAGTTTCCAAGAAGCATCTTTTTTTGGTTTTTTTGGTGGGGTTGATCAGTTTTGCGTATCTCTGGTTTCAGCTCTTTAAACCGTATCAGAAAGATCGGCTGATAACTTTCTTGAATCCGCTTTCAGATATCAGAGGAGCCGGTTACAATGTCTTTCAATCCCAAGTGGCTATCGGTTCCGGGCGCATGTTTGGCAAGGGGGTCGGTTATGGCACTCAATCGCGATTGGAATTCTTACCTGAATATCAGACTGATTTCATTTTCGCGGCTTTTGCCGAAGAGTGGGGCTTCGTAGGAGTTTCGCTCATTTTTATTTTGTATCTGGTTATCATTTGGCGTATCTTGGCCACGGCCATGCTTGGGGCGGGCAATTTCGAGATGCTTTATGGGATAGGTCTGGCTATTTTTTTCATTGGCCACTTTGTGATCAATGTGGGCATGAACATCGGCCTTTTGCCAGTGACCGGTTTGCCGTTGCCTTTTATGAGCTATGGAGGTTCGCATATCTTAGCCGAGTTTATGGGTCTTGGAATATTGATGGGAATGCGTAGGTACGCCCGGGCCGCCCATCGCGACGATATGCGCAATGAATTCCTAGGACCTGCCTGATATGATCGAGGTGTCTTCCCGATCACGATAGAGGGCGAAGGTTTTTTTAAACATTTCCTCTCGGTTGAACTCGTCTATTATCTTATGGCGCAGATTATCAGCCAGCTTTTTTCCAAGATCGGGAGAGGATAAAACCTTCTCTATAGCTTTGGCGATGGACTCGGGATTACCCGGCGCGGTCAGAAGTCCGGTCTCGCCCGGTTCGATGATCTCTGGAATTTCACCGATAGAGCTTGCTATGACTGGCAGATTAGCGAGACCGGCTTCTAAAATGACATACGGCAGCCCCTCTTTGATTGAAGTCAGGGTGAAGATGTCGAAGGCTGGCAGAAACCTCCACGCCGCGTCTTGGAATCCCAGAAAAAATATTTTGTTTTCTACTCCAAGCTCTTTAGCCAATTTTTGGAGAGGTTCTCTTTCTTCACCGCCTCCGATGATTATGGTTGAAAATTGCCCGCCTGCATCAGCTATGCT
Source organism: uncultured Candidatus Saccharibacteria bacterium (assembly GCA_964373585.1). Lineage (GTDB taxonomy): Bacteria > Patescibacteriota > Minisyncoccia > Phycocordibacterales > JBBUBG01 > CAYJVD01. Next base: position 6,799 of record CAYJVD010000016.1, on the reverse strand, counting down.
GAAAGCATTGCGGGCAGGCCCGCCTGCATCAGCTATGCTGAAAGCATTGCGGGCAGG
>CAYJVD010000016.1:0-6642 GCA_964373585.1 uncultured Candidatus Saccharibacteria bacterium | reverse complement strand
AAGCATTGCGGGCAGGCCCGCCTGCATCAGCTATGCTGAAAGCATTGCGGGCAGGAAAATTGAAAATTGAAAATTCTAAAGAGGCCATGGCTTTGATTAGATATTCCAGCCCTTTGTTTTTGACCAGTTCAGAAATGGTGCCTATTATCAAAGTGTCAGCCGGAATTTGTTTGCCGATAATTTTTTCCAGCGCGCCGCGCGCGCTGGCTTTGTCCGGAAAATTCCTCGATTCGATGCCGTTTCTGATGAAAATCAATCTGTTTTTCACAAACGGGAAACGTTCGGCTGCTTGCCAGTCTAGTTTGGAAATGATTATGGATTGATGGGAAAAAAACACGGAAAGCCAGCTTAGAAATCTGATACAGAGGCGTGCGATCAGTGATCGATTCTCGTTGAACGGCCAGCCGTGGACAGTAAAAATTATTTTAGGAACTCGGGTTATTCTGCCAGCGAGGGAGGCTAGGCCACCGATCTTTGAGCTATTGATATGGATGACGTCTGGTTTTTCTTGTTTAAAAATAGAAATAAGTTTAGCAAAAACTTTTAAATCCTCTATTAAGCTCATATCTCTCTTTAGTTCGTCGATAGCAATCAGTTTGACGCCAGCTTCTTTTAGTTTCTTGAGTAGTATTCCCTTACCACTTTCTATTGTGTCCGAGCGGGGCGCCCCCAGGATGACAGCTGGGTCATGGTTTTCCGCGCGCGCGCGGAGGGCAAGGTCGTAGACATACTTTTGCGCCCCGCCCCAGTTGGATTTAGTGATGCAATATAGGATTTTCATGGATTTAAATAAGCCTAACATGGATCTAGCTAAAGTCCAATATTTGTGTTATCGTAATAAGACTGTATGATATTTCCACACAAAAAAGAGCCCGCCATCCTGCTTTTGGGCGATCTGGCTGTGTTTTTTACGGCTCTCTGGGGAAGCTTATATTTGCGTTATCAGACGATTCCAAGCTCACTATTGTTCAGCGATCATCTTAAACCTTTTTCCTTCATATTCGCGATTTGGATACTGGTTTTGTATATTTTCGACCTTTACGCAAGACAGACTCTTTCTTTCAAACGCAAGCTGCTCGGCCTTTTATTTAGGGCCCAGCTCTTCAACAGCATCATAGCCGTTACATTTTTTTATTTCATACCGTATTTTTCCATTAAGCCAAAGATCAGTCTCTTTCTAACCTTGATTTTGGCTTTTTCGATGCTCGTGTTGTGGCGCGTGTATCTTTTGAAATTTGTTTACAGGGGCAAGATTGAAGAGGCGGTCATTTTAGGCGAAGGGCCAGAGTACGATGATTTGAAAGAAGAGATTACCAATAATGAAAAATACAACATGCGTCTGGTTGATTGCGAACTGAAGGATATCATCAAGCGAAAGATTTCTATTATTATTCTTGATTTGAAAAGCGCCAAGACGGAGCATCATCAGGAGATTTTTTACAAATTACTTTTTGAGGGCGTGGTCTTCGTGGATATTAATCATCTGTATGAGCAGATTTTTGATCGCGTCCCTTTGTCGCTTATCAAAGAGAGCTGGTTTTTAGAAAATATTTCCGGAAGATCAAAATCTTTTTACGATCTCGCCAAGCGAGGTATGGATATTTTTTTGGCGCTTTTGCTTGGCTTACCGGCCTTAATTATTACGCCTCTTGTGGCGCTCGCTATCAAGCGAGATGACGGAGGGCCGGTCTTTTTTATTCAAGAGCGCGTGGGCAGGGACAAAAAAACACTCAATATAGTAAAGTTTCGCAGTATGCGGGAGGGTCGAGTTACTCGGGTGGGGAATTTTTTGCGCCAGTCGAGGATCGATGAATTGCCTCAGCTTTGGAATGTCCTCCGGGGTGAGCTTTCCGTCATCGGACCTCGGCCAGAGATACCGGCCCTTGCCGATATCTATCGGGGAGAGATCGCTTATTACGACATGCGCCACATGATCACTCCCGGACTTTCGGGCTGGGCCCAGATTTATCATGAGAATCATCCGCATCATAACGCCTCGGTCAAGGATACCAAGGATAAGCTCTCCTACGATCTTTATTATTTAAAAAATCGTTCCTTCATTTTGGATCTGAAGATCGCCCTGAAGACTATCAAGACTATTTTGTCGCGAAGCGGGGCATAAAACAGTATGAAAGACATGGGGGTTGAAAAATTGATTAGACTGGAGAGGAGGCGTCAGAAAAAGACGGTCAATTTGATCGCTTCGGAAAATTATGTATCCGACGAAGTGCTCGAAGCTCTCGGTTCGGAGCTAACCAACAAGTACGCGGAAGGGTATCCGGGCAAAAGATATTATGGCGGGAATGAGATCGTCGATCAGGTCGAAAATATTTGTCGCCAGCGGGCGCTTAAACTTTTTAAATTGAAGCCGGATGAGTGGTCAGTGAATGTTCAGCCATTGTCTGGTTCACCGGCTAATTTGGCTGTTTATCTTGCTCTTGTGCCCCTTGGAGGCAAGATTATGGGAATGTCTCTCGATATGGGCGGCCATCTGACGCACGGGCACGCGGTCTCAGCCAGCGGCAAGTTTTGGAAACAGGTGCCCTATGGTTTGGATAAAAAAAGTGAACTGCTGGATTATGATGAGATTTTCAAAATTGCTAAAGAAGAAAAGCCGGATCTGATAGTGGCTGGCTATACGGCTTATTCCAGAATTATAGATTTTAAAAAGTTTAGAGAGGTGGTGGATAGCGTGGGCGCGTATCTTTTGGTGGATATGTCGCATTTTGCCGGATTGGTGGCGGGTGGAGCGTATCCTTCGCCCTTTCAATGCGCGGATGTGGTCGCCACTACCACGCATAAGACTTTACGCGGGCCGCGAGCGGCTTTGATTTTTAGCAAGATTGATGAAAGGGAGTTGCATAATAAAATAGACAGAGCAGTTTTTCCGGGGTTACAGGGCGGGCCGCATTTAAATCAGATTGCGGCGGCCGCTGTAGCTTTGGCGGAGGCGGCCGCTCCTTCCTTCAAAAAATACGCAAGACAGGTGATCAAAAATAGTAAAGCGTTCGCGGGCGCGCTGGCTAAAAGAGGCTGGCGTATTGTTTCGGGCGGTACCGATACGCATCTATTTTTGCTTGATACTTGGATGAATGGAAAAGGTATCGGTGGCAAGGAGGCGTCAGAACTTCTTGAGAAAGCCGGCATTATTGTCAATAAAAATATGCTTCCGTATGACAGCCGCAAACCGCATGATCCATCGGGCATCCGCATTGGTACGGCCGCGGAGACCACCAGAGGGCTGAAAGAAGAAGACATGAAGGGGCTTGCCATCAGAATAGATAAGATATTGCGTAAATAGGTGGCAAGATTCGACCTTGGCATGGGGATAAGTGACTATTGCAATTAGGATAACTGTTCTATAATTAGGATCTGGAACGATCTTCACCGGAGTTTAATGGGCAAGCCCGCCGTTAGGCAGGCGCGATGTCTACCACGAGCTAGGAATTTTAACAGTCCGGCTTTGGTGTGGTGTGACCGCGTGCTCGGAATTGACTCCGCTAAAAACCCAAAGGCCGCCTTTCCCCAAAGAGCGGCCTTTCGTTTTTTGTTGTTTTGCCGAGGATCATGATAGTCTAAAGAGTATGATCGTAGATGGCAGGAAAATAGCGGAAGAGATACGCGGAAAACTAAAAGCGCAAATCGAAAAACGCAAAATAAACGCGCGCTTGGCGATTGTTTATCTTGGACACGATCCCGTTATTGAAAAGTTTATTTCCGTTAAAAAGAAGTTTGCGGAGGCGATTGGGGTGCAAATAAAAATTTACAACATACTCGATTTTCCAAGTTATGCCGACGGAATTATTGTTCAGCTTCCGTTGCCAGCAGGGTATGATATTGACAAAGTGCTTGCGCGTATTCCGCCAGAGAAAGATGTGGACGCGCTGGGGTTAAAACCGCTCGTGGATGCGCCGGTGGCAGCGGCAGTGCGAGAAATTTTAGAGAAATATAATGTTGACGCGCGAAACAAGAAAATTTTAGTGATTGGCCAAGGGCGCTTGGTTGGCAAACCAGTGGCAGAGATGTTTCAGCGCGCGGGGGCGGATGTGCGCGTGGCTGACATAAATACTAAAGACATTTCATCTATGACTCTCGATTCTGAAATTATTGTTTCAGGTGTGGGCGTGCCGGCGTTAGTTAAGTCCGAGATGATCAAAGAGGGGGTAATTTTAATTGATGCTGGGACGAGTGAGGGCCCTTCGACAGGGTTCGGGGCAGCTCCTTCGACGGAATCTGGAACGAACCTTCGGTTCGTTGGCGACATCGATCCGGCTTGCGCCGCCAAGGCTTCGCTTTTTACGCCCACTCCCGGCGGCCTTGGTCCTATCACCGTGGCTATGATTTTTAAAAATCTCTTGAAGCTTATCGAGGCTTAAGCCTCGATAAGGAATTGCAAACCGGGAGAAAATGGATATAATACGCTCACATGTCTAGATCTGGACGACGCATCATGGCCATACTTTTTGTATTTTTGGGAATTTTCCTAGGCTATTTTATCTATTCCAGCCAGATAGACAAAACCTCCAGTTTCCCTTTTCGTTTTGGGCTCGATCTTTCTGGGGGGACGTCGTTACTTTATCAGGCCGATACCAAAGCGCTTCCGACAGGCCAGATCAAAGAATCAATGAACGCTCTTAGGGATGTGATTGAACGGCGCGTCAATCTATTCGGCGTCTCCGAGTCGGTGGTTCAGCTCGAATCAAGAGGCAGTGAGAACCGCCTAATCGTGGAGTTGCCCGGCGTAACCGATATAAATAAAGCGGTGGAGCTGATCGGTCAAACACCGGTGCTGGAATTCAAGCAAGAGAGGTCAGATGGCAAGACTAAAGAGATTCTAGAGGCTCAAGATAGAGGAGAACAGAAAGAAGAGGAGCCGTTTTCGGCCACCTCTTTAACCGGCAGATACATAAAAAAAGCCACAGTCGAATTTTCCCAGACTTCTCTTAATCCGAGCGTTTCACTTGAGTTCTCAGCCGAAGGCAGCAAACTTTTCGCTGAAATTACAAAAGCCAATGTCAATAAAATTTTGGCTATTTATCTGGATGGTTCGCCAATTTCGAAACCCGTGGTAAGAGAAGAGATCAAGGATGGCAAAGCTTCCATCAGCGGCAACTTCACGGTGGAAGAGGCAAGAACACTGGTTGGTCGTCTCAATTCAGGCGCGCTTCCGGTACCTATTAAACTTATTTCAACTCAAATAATCGGCGCCTCCCTCGGCGAGAAATCTTTAGAGAGAAATGTGCTCGCCGGTATTTATGGCACCGCGGCTGTGGCTTTGTTTTTAATTCTTTGGTATCGAGCGAGAGGTCTGGTGGCCGTAATTGCTTTGGCGCTTTATATTTTGATGACTTTGACTATCTTTAAACTGATCCCAGTCACTTTGACAGCGGCTGGCATCGCTGGTTTCATCATGTCTATCGGTATGGCTGTGGACGCGAACATTCTTATCTTTGAAAGGACAAAAGAAGAGTTGAAAAAAGGGAGAGATCTGGAAACAGCTCTTGATGAAGGTTTCAGACGCTCGTGGTTTTCCATCCGCGACTCGAACATTTCAAGCTTGATTACGGCCAGCGTGCTTTTCTGGCTTGGCACTAGTTTGGTGAAGGGCTTCGCGCTCACATTTGGTCTCGGTGTTCTGCTTTCTATGTTTACAGCCATCAATGTCACTCGTTCTTTTCTTTACGCTATTTATTCAGATTATTCAAAATAAATCATGTTTGTCATCAAGCACAAAAATATTTTTATCGGCGCCACGCTTTTGCTGGTTGCGGTTTCTCTTTTTGCTATCTTTTCTTACGGTCTCAACTTCGGCATAGATTTTAAAGGAGGAAGCATAATCGAATTGGAATACAAAGACAAGGTTGCAGATGTTCAAAAAGTGAAGGAGGCCCTAAAACCCCTCAATCTAGGAGAGATACTGGTTCAGCCGTTTGGAGATAAGGGTTTGCTTGTGCGCCTGCGAGATGTTACGGAAGCAGAACATAATAACATTTTGAGGACGCTTTCTCCGGCAGAAGAAAAAAGATTCAGCTCCATCGGGCCGGTACTAGGAAGTGAATTACGCAGCAAATCGATACTGGCCCTCTCATTCGTGGTTCTTGGCATCGTCCTTTATATCGCTTTTGCTTTTCGAGGCGTATCGCATCCTGTCAAATCGTGGAAGTACGGCTTGGTAGCCATTGTCACCTTGATGCACGATGTTATCGTGCCGACCGGACTATTTGCTTTTCTTGGTAAGCTTTACAGCTATGAAGTGGATTTACTTTTCGTGGCGGCTCTTCTTGCCATTTTGGGTTTTTCTATCCACGATACCATCGTGGTGTTTGATCGCATCCGCGAAAATTTGAAAATCGCTGTCAGTAAAGATTTTAGCGAGACGGTGGGCAGATCCATCAGTGAGACTATAGTGCGCTCCATCAACACTTCTCTCACAACCCTGCTGGTTTTGCTTTCACTGTATTTCTTTGGAGGGGATTCTACGCGCAATTTTGCTCTAGTGCTTTCGGTGGGCATTATCGCTGGAACCTACTCCTCTATTTTCTTGGCCAGCCCGCTGCTTGTCTTGATTGAAAGTTGGCAAAGACGGCGCAGTATTTTCCAATCAAGGAATGAGCCTGTAATTTGAAACGGAACATGAGGCGT
>CAYJVD010000015.1:9365-9554 GCA_964373585.1 uncultured Candidatus Saccharibacteria bacterium | reverse complement strand
TTCTTGCCGTCCTTCATGGTGTAGTTAATAAGCTGGGCCACCTTGGCTGACTTATATAAATATTCTGGTTCGGCCTTGTGTCTGTTTTTTATTCTTCTGCGCATTTTTTTCTGCACTTTGGCAGGCGAAATTTTTTATGTCTTTACCCCAAAGGGGCCCTACGCCATAAAAAATTTCGCCTGCCAGAGT
>CAYJVD010000015.1:3608-9355 GCA_964373585.1 uncultured Candidatus Saccharibacteria bacterium | reverse complement strand
GGCCTTGTGTCTGTTTTTTATTCTTCTGCGCATAATTATTTAAAATCCTCTGGCATGTTAAATTTTTTCCGTCTTTACCCCTTCCCCTCGATAGGCTCGGGGTGGGGCCCTACGCCATAAAAAATTTCGCCTGCCAGAGTGCCATGAGCTAATTTACTTCTTCACCTTTGGCCTCTTAGTTCCATATTTTGATCGACTGCGATTTCTTTTATCGACCCCCTGGGCGTCGAGCATGCCTCGCACGATATGATAACGCACGCCGGGCAAGTCTTTCACCTTTCCTCCGCGAATGACCACCACCGAGTGCTCCTGCAGATTGTGGCCGATGCCGGGGATATAGGCTGTCACCTCCATGCCGTTCGTGAGCCGCACGCGAGCTATTTTCCGCAAAGCGGAGTTAGGTTTTTTAGGCGTGGTGGTGGACACCTTGGTGCATACTCCACGCTTAAAGGGGGCGGGATAGTACACCGGTTTATTTTTGATGGTATTAAAACCACGCGCCAAAGCCACGGTGCGGGAGCGCCTCTTGGTCAAGCTCCTCCCCCTCTTTACCAGTTGATTGACTGTCGACATGCGAAGCATTCTAACACAGCGTCAAAAATAGGCAATGTTTTACGCCAAATATTCAATCAACTTAATCATTCCTTTCGGGATGAAATAAAAAGTAGGTTGTTTTTCTGGATGTTGTTTTTTTGTTGCTAAGTTTATGGTCTTTGGATCTCTGACGATTACACCCAAAGCATTTTCTTCCTCAATAAGACCGACTGTTTCCATTTTAGAAAGACCTATGTCTTTATTCTTGGGCGAAAACAATTTCGCATCATTCCAAATTATTTTCACACATTTTCCCTTATTGCTATTCATTATAATTACCCATTACTTTAAATTCAAGGGTTGTTTTTTCTGGAATAATAATACCGTCGATTGGCAACAGCTTACCTGAACTAGTGTATAGAACATTACTAGCAATAAAAGCATAATCATCATTTGCTTCAATAATAAAGCCGGTTGTAAGATGCGGGGATGGAATCTCTAAGGGCTTTTCTGATTCAAAAGAATAGGCTGCATCTTGCCACAAAATCGTACAAACCGGATTTTTCTTCTTTGCCATAATTTTATTATATCAAAAATAAAAGAGGAAAAGTATTTTTGATACCTTTCCTCCAGCCGTCACATGTGGCTACTTGCCACTGTTGTTTGACCCCTTGTCCTTGCCCGCGTGACGGTCCGCCGGAACTCTCCAGCCACCTTCCTTGGCGGCATCGTCTTTGGCCTGATGCCAAGCCTCACTGACCTTGCTAGTAGATGCATCGGTAGCCTTGGCTGCGTCAGTCTTATCATAACCGCTCCCCATTGCTTTTCACCTCCTTCTCAGTAAGCACTCTCACAATTCAGTAATCTTCGACCAGACTAACACAGCCTCAAAAATTGACAATGTTTGGTATAAAAACAAGGGATCGGATTTTTATGCCGACCCCATGTGAGAATTCCTAGGCTAGATTTTTGGCAACTGCTTCTTAAAGAAAGCTAATCGAATAAGATCATGTCTCGTTCCGTTAACTAATCGATGTTCTCGAAAACGACCCTCTTCGACAAACCCACCCTTCTTTAAACAATGCAACGAATGGCTATTATACTCGTACGCTTCCACATACAATTTGTGGAGATCGTAATGTTGGAAAAGATAGAATCCAAAAAGCTGGAACGCTTCTATCCCATAGCCTTGATTTTCAAATTCCCTAGCAAGATAAATTGTTGCGTAGACGTGGCCATCTGTCTTGTTCAAATTATAAGCATAGATAGTGCCCACAGCCAAGCCGGACTCGGCCTCGTGGATTAGGAATTGATCAACACGATCTCGATGGAAATCGAAATGAAGTTCCTCGAGGAACTCTTCTCGTGTAATGGTATTTCTTCTCGTCGAACAAAGATTACGAAAACTTTCCGAATTCCGCCATATATACAAGGCAGACAATTGACTTTCGTGCCATTCGAAAGCAACAAGATAAACGATTTTCCCTCGCAATTCCATTAACCACGCTCCTTCAAACAGATGGATTTACGATTATATGTACATATAACTTATCCAATCTTAGTCATGCATCGAATAATATTCTTGTCAATCTTACGCTAAAATCTCCCGCTAGGTTGATCTTCTTACTTTTTCTGCCTCTAAGAGCTCGCGCACCTTCTTCCTCAAACCCACACCGCTGGTAATGATGCTAAGCGGGTCGGCAAAAGAGCCCGCTTCGGCAACCGATGGATCCAGAAAAAAAGCGCCGTACGCCTCATTAATGTCTCTCCTTAATTCAAAATAATCGTACGGCTTCTCGCGAGAACCTTTGATCTCCCCAAATTCTTTGATCGTCTCAAAAAGCTCTTTGAAATTGCGCACGCTGCCGATGGCCTCTACATACCTGTTATCCTTCTCAAGGGCGTAAGCTTTGCCTCGTTCGAGAGGCTTGACCTTTTCAGGCTCTTCCGCATTCATTTTTTCCCCAAAATTCTCAAACATAACCTACTATTATCTTAAATATATTTGGCAAATTGCAAAGGCGTCATTTCCGCGTCACGCAAAATCTTCCTAAGCAAGCCACGACCTATGGTTTTGTAATCCGGGACTGTGATTGACTTGCGGCCATCACACTCTAATCGCATATGACTACCCCTTTTGCGATCAACCACATAGCCTAACTTTGAAAAAATCCTGACAATATCCTGTCCTGAAAGAATAGGTAGGCGTTCCATGGATCAAACATTGATTGTATGAAAACTGACCTCAAGCGGTCTGTAAGACATAAGGATATCTTGATTCTCTTTTTCCTCACGCACGAGATCAATGACTTCTCGGATATTTTTAAGTGCCTCATCAAGTGAAGAACCCTGCGTATAACATCCGTCAAGGACTGGACATTCTACCACATAAAAACCATCTTCGTCTTTTTCAACAATAATGGGAAGTTGGATATCGCCATGTTTTAATTTAGCTTGCTGTTTATTTTTCACATCTGAATATTAACATATAAAATAATTTCTAACCACTAAACCCTACCCCACTATTAATTTAAATATAAACGGCACTAAGGGAAAAATCAAGCGCCAAGCGTAGACAATCAGAAAAAAGATCAAGAAAAGCTGGTAACGATTCATGCGGTCCTCGATATAAAGCAAATGATCCGGTAAAAGCGCGAACAAAAGTTTCGAGCCGTCAAGCGGCGGAACGGGGATCAAATTAAAAATAGCCAAAACTAGATTAAGCAGCACCACTTGGACCAAAAGTTCGTTCCCCAATCCGTATCGCAAACCAAGCCCGAATATAACCGCGATCAAGAGATTGGCCAAAGGCCCGGCTCCAGCCACCAGCGCCGGTCCCCATCTGCCCGCGCGCAAGTTGTAAGGGTTGTACGGCACCGGACGTGCCCAGCCAAAGACTGGACCGCCCACCAAAAGCAAAAAACCGGGAACAAGAAACGAACCCACGGGGTCGAGATGCTTGAGCGGATTGAGTGTCAGACGACCGGCCAGTCTGGCCGTCGGATCCCCAAGATTATCCGCCACCACCCCATGCGCCACTTCGTGAATGACCACGGACATGACCAAAACCCCTAGGCTAAATAACAGAGCGATTGCTTGCGTGTCCATGTCCGCCATGGTAGCATAACCAAACGCAAAACTAAAAACGTAAAACGCAAAATGAAATCTTGTCCAATTTGTAATAAGGGAACATTAGCGGGCGGCGGCTATTCAAACCGCACCCGCGCCACCCAATTTAATCCGACCGGCAAACGCCGCCGCGCGCCTAATTTGCAGTGGACAGGTTTAGCAAACGGCTCTAGGATAAAAATCTGCACCCGCTGTCTCAAGGCAAATAAACATTTGGTTTGAAAGGTGTTTAAAACACAAATTTATTTCCATCACTCATCATCCTGATCGTCCCCTCTCGGTCCGTCCTTAAAGTTTCAATCTTAAAATCTTTCAGGCGTTTTATGATCTCGGCATGGGGATGACCGTAGCGATTTTTTTTGCCGTTTGAGATAATCGCCCAATCTGGATTTACATAACCTAAGAAAGCTTCGCTCGATGAAGTGCGCGACCCGTGGTGACCCACCTTCAAGATGTCACTCTTAAGCCCCTTGTTATCTAAAAATATGAGGTAATCTTCTAAATTTTTTTCCATGTCACCTGTAAGCATGACGCTTGAGGAAGCGTATGAAAGTCGCGCGACCAGCATGCCGTCGTGCGGCTTGGCCTTTTTGACATCCGTTGCCGGTAAAAGAATATCCAGATAGATGCCGTCTCCCACCTCCACGCGCATGCCGCGCCGACCCAAGATTTCTGTAATATTTTTTTCTTTGAGAGTCTCCCGCCACGCTTTATATTGAGCTGATTCATATTCCGTACCAGAACTAATGACTTCCCCCACCGAATATCTTTTTAAAACTTGCACCAACCCCCCCACATGATCCTGATGCGGATGGGTCAGCATAACAAGATCAATGTCACGATCATAAAACGGCATCACTTTCCCAAGCTCCTTGAGCACTTTGTCGTCCGGACCGCCGTCAATTAAAATCTGGTTGCCGCTCGGCGTGTCTATGAAAATAGAGTCGCCCTGACCGACATCCAAGAAATTGATAGTAAGAACCCCTTGCCGATCCTCCCAATAAACCGCGTACCAGATAAAAAAATTGGCCAAAAAAAGAAAAGCCAGAAAATAGTAGCGCCACTGTTTTTTTATTTTCGATAAAAAGAAAGACATATGAGGATGATGATAAGATACGACGCGAGCATCAGCCAAAATGGAAAATAGGCCACCTGCACGGCGGCTAAAGAAAATGAGGCCAGCGTCTCAACCACTTTAATTTTATAAGCTAAAAAAAGATAGGCCAGGGCGGCAAACAGTTGAGAAAAAGTCGAGCTGACAAACCCCGCCACTCCGGCTAAAAAAGTAAAGAGCATGGAGGCCGGAATGAAAGGAAGAATGACGACATTCGCAAGCGGCGCGATCAAGCTAAGCTGGCCGAATTTGTAAAGGATAAGAGGTAAAACAGCTATCTGGGCGGCTAGGCTGGTGGTAATGAGAACGGGGATTTTTCTAGAAAATAACGGTCCGATATAAAATATGCCCGCCGTGGCCAAAAAAGAAAGCTGAAAGGAAAGATCAAAAATCAGCAAGCGCGGATTCCAGAGAATCATGATAAGACCAGCCGCTGCCAAGGCGATAGTGGCGTGATAAACCCGGCCGGTGGCTTTAGCAAGCAAAATGATTAAAGCCATGACGGCCGCCCTGACGGTGGCCGCCTCCCCTCCTGTCATGATGGTAAAAAGAATGACTCCAATGGCGCCGAGTGATAAAGAAAACGCGCGACTGAAAATCAGTAAAAAGAAATAGATAAGGCTCTCGGCCACTACCGTGATGTTGTAACCAGAAAGCACCACGATGTGAGAGATGCCGGCCCGCCTGAAAGCTAAGTCGAGGTCATGCCCCAGACCTGCCTTCTCCCCAGCCAAGAGACCGGCCGCGAGCGAGGCTTCTGGTTCGGGCAAAACAGTTCTCGTCTTTTCGAGAAAATCATTCTTGATCTCAATTAAAAATGGGGCCGTGATCAAGGGAGATGGCTTGACCTCGCTAAACTCAAAACGCAAAACGCCCAAAGCTAAGAAGAGGAAAAAGCAAGCTGTTGGCAAGAAAGGGTGGCGCCAAGATAAAAGTGCGAACACCATCCCAAGCAGAAGAAAAAAATAGA
>CAYJVD010000015.1:0-3598 GCA_964373585.1 uncultured Candidatus Saccharibacteria bacterium | reverse complement strand
CAAGCCAAAATCCAAAAAAGAACGGAAAACCACGCCAGACACGAAACCAACTACACCTAGACTAAGATAGCTTTGCATTTTTACTTTGCTTTTTACGCCTTACACCTTACACTTAATACATGACCCTCGCTACTCACATCTTAGTAGCCGGCGCGCTCACTAAGCCTCTAGCCGGCTCGATTCCCGTCAGCTTGATATTCGCCACCGCGCTCGCCAGCCATTATCTGTCTGACGCCATTCCCCATTATGACTATAAATTGATCAGTAAAGACAGGCTCGACCCGGAACATCCTAAATTAAAAAAAGACTGGCGTCTCATTACTATTGACCTCAGCAGAATTTTTTTGGATATCGCCCTTGGAACGGGTTTAACTTATTTTTTATTTCCATCGCTCCCTCTTTTTTGGGTAGTAGTAGGCGCTATCTTGCCAGACGCTCTTCAACCGCTTTTTTGGCTCTATAAAAAATTTCCCATCAAACAGACTCAAGCCTTCCACGACTTCATGCACGCCAAACTGCGCCTCGATCTCGGAGCCTTAGCCATCTTTTCTCAACTGGCTTTAGTGGCCGCGTCCATAGCCATATTAGCCATCTGATCCGCCTCTTTATTTTTTTCGCGGGGAATGTGCGTAAAAGTAATATGGGGAAAATCAGCCACCCGCATATTCCAAATTTTCATAAACAAGGGGCAAAGACCCTCTTCCTTGATCTGATATTTGCCCGAAAGCTGACGCTGAATTAACTCTGAATCCATGCGCATCTCGATGTGGGTTTCTTGGCGCTTGCTTTCCGGCACTAAGCGCTTCAGATTTTCAAGCGCCAAAATAACCGCCTGATATTCAGCGTGATTATTGGTCTGGATGCCAAGAGATTTAGAAGCTCTCTTGAGCACATTGCCCGCCTCATCCGTGATGACCACTCCCGCCCCCGCCACACCGGGATTGCCGCGCGATCCGCCGTCGGTGTAAACATAAATCGTATCCATTTTTTCTGACATTGGTCGATTATACCATCAAGGTGAAATGTGTGAAGGTTTGGGTGGATACCGCTCTTGATCAAACAAATGTTAATTTTTTATAATGCAAGCAAAAGGTCGATTCAGCATAAAAATTAATAGACAAAAGGAAGCGAAACTATGTCATTAATCCCATGGAGGTCATTTTCCGACTTGGATAAATTCTTTGGCGATGACGAATGGCTTCTGCCCGTATTCCCGCGTGTGGACATAACCAGACCGGCAATGGATGTGAAGGAGACCGATAAAGAAGTCGTGGCCGAGATTGAAATTCCCGGCTTCGATCCTGAAAAAGTTGATGTATCGGTTGAGGACGAGGTTTTGAGAGTGAAGGGCTCGATGGACGAAAAGAAGGAAGAGAAGGAGAAAGGTTATTGGCGCAAGGAGATCCGCAAAGGTTCGTTTGAGAGGATGGTACGGTTGCCGGTCGCGGTCAAGGAAGACGCAATTGAGGCAACCTACGAAAAGGGCGTCCTCAAGGTTGTCATGCCAAAAGCCGAAGACAAGCCGGGTTCCAAGGTCAAGATACAGGTCAAATCAAAATAACCCCCTTATTTGGGGAAAGGTTTAACCTTTCCCCAAACTCCCGCCCCCGCCACACCGGGATTGCCACGCGATCCGCCGTCGGTGTAAACATAAATCGTATCCATTTTTTCTGACACAGGTAGATTATACCATCAAGGCGAAATGTGTGAAGACTCACTGAGAACATTTTATGTTCGAAGTGAGTCTTCCTGTATTTTAAATAAAATCAACAATCCGCAAGCGCAGATTTTGTTCTGTCCCCCGCGAATTGAACAAGTCGCGTTCGATGTGAGCGCTAAAAGTAACTGGCTCCCCTTCGGCTGGCAACTTAATATGCAAGGCAAAAAATTTGACAGCGTTCACAAACGCGCCGTCTGGCCGTCGAAAGTCTAACTTCAGATGCTCTCTATTTTTCCCGAAATAGCTGACTCGGAAAGTTGGAACATTCTCAAATAAGAAAAGCGGCCTGGGGTTTCCTATGCCGAACGGAGCTAAACGATTAATCAGCTCAAAATTCTCTAAGGTGACCTGATTAAGATCAAGTGTCAAATCGATAAACTGTCTCTCTTTAGACAGAGTTTTTTCTATTTTACTGTGAGCTTTTTGCAGTTCATCTGAAAGAGACGAGGCTTTATGACGCGAAAGCGAAAACCCTCCTGCTCTTTCATGCCCGCCAAAATCCAAGAAAAGATCGCGCGCTGCCGCCTGCATCAAACTGACTATATTGACCGAGCCATCTGATCGGCACGAACCTCTAAGATCAGCTGACCCTGCTCCACCCCAAACAAAAGCGGTGCGCTGGTATTTCTCCACAATGCGCGAGGCGGCAAGACCTACCACGCCCGGTCGCCACGACTCGTGGCCCACCACAAGGACCGGCCCGAAAGTTTGGATGCTTATCAAACGATCCACCTCATTTAACATTTCTGATACGGCAAATTTACGCTCGCTGTTTTTCTTTTCAAGATGTTCCGCCAAAGCCATGGCCGCGACCGGATTTCTGGTAGAGAGCAGCTCGAAAGCTCGTCTCGGCTCATCCATGCGCGAGGCGGCGTTAATTCTTGGTGCTATGGAAAAACCCACATCTTCTTCAGTAATTTCTTGGTTGTTCAGCCTAGCAAGTCGAAAAAGAGAAAGCATGCCCGATCTCGGCGTGCGACGTAAAACCTTCAGGCCAAAGTGCGCTAAGACCCGATTTTCTCCGGTAAGCGGCACCATGTCGGCTATGGCGGCAATGCCCGCAAGATCGAGCAGCCATTTTTCCCAGCCCACCGATGGCACCCGAGGGTAACCCTTTGTATCCTCGAATGCGGACGAGGCGTCGGGGTTTGACCTCAATTTGATAATCATGGCCTGTACCAATTTGTACGCCACCCCCGCTCCCGAAAGATATTTAAAAGGATACGGGTCGTCAGTCTGTTTAGAATTGATGACAGCGTAAGCTTGGGGCAGTTTTTCTTGAGGTAAGTGGTGATCGGTCACGATGACATCAAGGCCAAGTTTATTTGCTCGAGCCACCGGCTCTACATCCGTAATACCTGAATCGACGGTGATTATAAGGGTGACCCCCTCTCCAGCCAATTTTTCTATGGCCGGAATATTCAGGCCATAACCCTCCCGATAGCGATGCGGTATGTAAATCTCGAAATTTTTGTATCCGATCTTTTGAAAAAAATCGTGCAAGATGACCGAGCCCGGAATGCCGTCGCAGTCGTAATCACCCCAGATGGTAATTCTTTCTCCCCGGACCAAAGCCAGCAAGATACGCTCCACGCATTTATCCATATTCAAAATCAGAAAGGGATCGTGTAGATCTCTCTCGTAATCAGGATGTAAAAACCTCTCCGCCTCTTCAAAACTTGTTAAGCCGCGATTGACAAGCAGTGTGCGCAAAAATTCCGGGTAACGATGCATTGAACAAGTGTAAAACGCAAAGAGAAAAACTCAAAACATAGTTACTATTTTCTCCGGTCGGAGTTTTTAGCTACTATGTAAATTCTAGAAAAAAGAAAACCTCGTCCCGATGTGAAATCGAAACGAGGTTTGTTGGGAAAGGTG
>CAYJVD010000014.1:0-10199 GCA_964373585.1 uncultured Candidatus Saccharibacteria bacterium | reverse complement strand
TATCTATCACGGCTTGGATAAAATTAAATAGTCACAATTTTGGCAACAACGGTATTTTTGGAGGGAAAAGCGGGGGGTATTATCTTGGTACTGATGCTACGGGAAAAGTTACCTTTCAGAAAGTTGACACAGATGAGACTCTTAGTACTAGTCTGATACCACTTAACCAGTGGACTCACATTGCCGCTACTCAATCAGGGGGCACGCGCAAAATTTATATAAATGGAATTCTAGATAAGACACAAACAGGCATGGCGGCTTTTAATATCTTATCTACCCCGGGTTCGATTTCGCTTGGCAAGAACGCAGATAACCCATTTCTGGATATTGGATTTGCAGGTTCCTTAGATGACGTGCGCCTTTACGATCGAGCTCTGACGGCAAATGAGGTGGCTTCATTACCCGGCCTAACAGTTTCACCTGTCGCTGTCAGCGAACCTGTTTTTAGAAGCGGCGGAAGCACTTCAGTCGGAGCTAACTCTGGCTCACCCACTATTAGCCCAAGTTCACCTCCTAGACTTCTGGCTCGCTATAAGGCAGAAAGTAGTCTTGAAAACAGTCTAGACCCATCATCTCAGACCACTACCTTACGCCCGGTTGGCGATATCTCCTATGTCACCAACATAGATAACGGCAGTCTGGCTTTTAAATTTGAGAGCAAAAACTATTTGGAACTAGATACTGCAAGCCCACTAAGCTTTTCCCCTCTTGAGCTAATGAGTGTTTCAACTTGGGTTTTGCGAAAGGGAGATGAGTCGAGTATGCGTATTTTAGGTAAGAGAAATGCTGGTTGTGGATTGGTCAGTTATGAGATGTCACTTGAAGACGAGAGAATCTCATTCGGAGGTCGAATCGGGAAAGCCGTTACTGATCAAAATTTTAAACTGGAAAAAGATAGCTGGACGCATTTAGCGGGAACCTTCGATGGCGACAGTTACAAACTATATGTAAACGGCGAACTCAAGGGGACAGGTTCCGGCTCCCTTGGCTCTGGTGTAAGCGATAAATTTAGCGTCGGAAACACCGGTGGCTGTGCCAACTCGTGGAATGGTTCCATAGACGATGTCCTGATCTATAAAGGTACTCTCTCTCTATGCGCAATAGAAGCTTTGGCAGGCAAACCCACAGCTTCTTCTTGCAGAAAAGATTTGGGATTAGAAGAAGATCAGCAACAAAAAAAAGATATTCAGGAGACAATTGATAAACTAGACCTAAGCGCCCAAGTCTGTCCGCCTGACTGTCCCCTCTCGGAAGAGGAGATCGTAAGCACTGACGATACCCTTATACTAAATCCAGTAGCCAGATGGACGGAATCTGGTTTAATCGAACCTGCCCTAAACGCAAGAAAAGGAAGTGGGTTAAATTTCAGCCCTATCTCTCCTATAACAGTCTCGGCATGGGTAAAACTACCTTCTGCGGATTTGAGGCGGGTTATTTTGAGCAATCGCGAAGAAAATTGCGGAACGATTAACTACGAGCTTTCTTATGACCCACTCTCTGGAATCTCCTTTGGAGCCGGTGCCGAAAAATCCATTTCGTCCTCTTACAAGATTGAAGCGGGTAAATGGAATCACATTGCAGGTACATTCGATGGGGATATATTGCGGCTTTATATTAACGGCAGTCTTATTGCCGGTAACGATCGTAAGCTTCCACACGCACGGCTTGGAAAAATAGAAAACGGTCGTTTTACTTTAGGTAGCGCGCCATGTGAGTCAACCTCAAAATCCGAATATATGAGCAAGGGGGCCATTTACGATGTGGCTCTTTCAGATGTCGAAATCGGCAAACTTGCCAATCTTCCTGAAATCGTTAGAAAACCATTACCGCCCGTTATCGGTTTATGGAAAGCTACTCAAAATAGCCCCGGAAAAGGAGCCGTATCTATTTCAAACTTTGCCGATTTGGCTGATAAAGATTTCACCCTTTCGACTGTCTACAAATCAGACACGGCCCCGGGAGGAATTCTTCCTTTGATGACTCAAGGCGACGGTTCTGACGAAGGAGACGGTTGGGTATTTAGTATCGAAAATGGTACAAAGTTAGTCTTTAGAATTAAAATAAATAACAAAGAGGCTATCATCGGCCGGTTTCCAATAGCTCCTTATTTTCAAGAAGTCACTCACTTCATGCTTTCCCGCGAAATCCACCCGGAGTCAAATGGATCAACTTTTTATTTTTATCGAGACGGTAAATTAATAGGCCTCGAAGAGTTCGATTCATCGCGACTGCCATTTACCAATGGCCCCATTTTCCTTGGCCAAAAAAGTAAAAAAGTCCTCAATAACTTCACTTCAAATTTTGACAAACTCAAAAGATTATTTATGGCAGCTATCATCTCAAGTAAAAAGACTGAAAATAAAGGGGTACAAAGCTCCAGTATCCAAGATGGTAAAACTTCCATTGACCAAGCGCTCCGACAGATGTGTCAGGAAAAGTTCTGCAAAGACGAAGGCAATCTCAAATTACATATTCAACTGCCATATCGCGTGTATCCTGATAGTCGAGCCTCAAACGACCTATCCAAGACCGAACTAGCTGATCGAGTTAATTATTTCTTAGGCTATACGCATGGAACCAGTACAGTGGCTGATGAAACTGACGAGGACGGCAAAACATATACAGATAAATATACTGATGTGAGAAAATTCGGATTTGCCGAACCTATCTTTTTAGATTTGTCCGATAAATATAGATTCGATCAATCCAAAATTCTTCTGGAAGGCATACGAGATCCAGAGGGTGACAAAGAGAAAGATATAAAAGGGTTAAAGGAGTTGTTGGAAGAGAGGGTCAAAAAAATTCCCGTCTGTGGCTACTCTTTAGCCACAGACGCCCTACGAGTTCACCACTTAACCACTGATAAATTTTTCGATTATCTGGGTGAATTAGTAACTAAATCAGATCTCTCAGAACCTTCATTTCAGGTATCCTACTGCTCTCCGGGCCAAGATTGCAATTTCGGAAAAGTTTTTGATAAAGAGCTTGGTGATTATAGGTCCATCTACCCTGTTATCTTCCATACGCCATATTTTAAATTTGATAAGGCAGTGCCCTTCGATATCTCTCAAGGCAGAAGATATGTTTCCTATCAATTCTATTTTGCCTGTCGATATAAGGATATACCACTTGTCGAAGATGTGCTGTCAGGCAGAAAGGTTTATAGCCAAACCCTAGGAGAAGGTTTAGGCCTACTCGAAGTCATAGCGATCGAGGAAACTCCAATTTGTCAAAACGATGATCTTTAATCGCCAGACATCTATGCATAAGGCCACATACATATTGCACTTCTTGAAATAAGTTTTATATATTTACCCCGTTAGAAGCAGAACGCCCCGCGGCTTGCCGCGGGAATGAATGCCAGCTGGTTTTAGCGAACGCGGGGTTGAATGCCCAGCGTGAGCTTCTAACGGGGTTTACTTTAAAAAAGTGATCACCTCTTGATCAGTCACCTGGTCAAATTGAAGATAAAAAGCCCCTACTGCCCCCAAAAAATCGGGCAAGTGAAGAAAGATTATTTTATCAGTCTCAAATTGTAATCTCTCCAAGGCTTCTTTGGAAATAACTGGCACGGCCACCACTACTCGGGCGGCTCCTTTCTTTTTGGCTGATCTTGCGGCCGCCATCATAGTAGCGCCTGTAGCCACACCATCATCCACTAAAATAGCCACTTTACCTTTAAGATTAAGTGGCGCTTTATTTCCCCGATAAAGTTTGAGGCGCCTTACCAATTCACTTTTTTCATTTTCGATCAATCTGTTTAAGTTTTCCCTATCAAGATATCTCTCATCTTCTCGCTCCATGATTAAGTCGCCTTCTTCATTGATAGCCCCCAAGGCGTATTCAGGATTAAAGGGGGCTCCGATTTTTCGAGTGACAATAATATCCAGCGGTAAATGCAGCAGCCGGGCCACTTCGTTTGCAAGAACTACGCCGCCACGCGGCAAACCAAGAACGACCCCCTCATTTAATTGGAAAGCTGTCAGCTCAAGCTGTAATTTTTGACCTAGCAGTTTGCCGGCTTCGCTTCTATCCCTAAAAATCATGTAAGTTTAATATTAATGACCCTACCGGGAGTCGAACCCGGGTTACCGCCTTGAGAAGGCGGTGTCCTAACCATTAGACGATAGGGCCCTAAAACGCGAAGCGTTTTAGGGCAAAGCGTTTTAGCAATACCTTACCTATTCTGCCATTCAGGCTCCTGCCTCGCAAGCAGTTCTCCTTTGCGCTCCGGCTCTGCCATGACCTCTTCCACGGCGCGTTCCATGCGCATATATTGCGAACCCTTGACTAAGATCAGATCACCCGGCGCGAGCAACTTGTCGAGGTACGCCCCGGCAGAAGACGCGTCGTCGAACTGATGTATATTTTCGGCTTGCATGCCCTCTATGGCCGCTCCCTCCGCGATGAACTTCGCGCGCTGGCCAACAACAAGCAGCAGATCACATGTTCTGGCTACTTGAAAACCGGCCGCTTTATGCGCTTCAATGGTGTATTTACCAAGCTCCATCATATCTCCTAAAACGCCAATCCTTCTGCCTTTTATCTCCAGCTGTTTTAGGATATCCAAGGCGGCCTCGAGAGCTAAAGGAGAGGAATTATAAGTGTCATCTAAAATAAGAGTGGCTTTATTGCCCAAAAGCAAACGCATCCTGCCCACCGGCATCTTGAATTCAGCCAGAGACACTACCGCTGAAAGCAAATTTAAATTAAGAACATCGCTAATGGCCAAAGCGGCGAGCGAGGCGAAAATAGCTTGCCGGCCGAGCACCCCGTTTAATCTGACCGGCAAGATCTTGCCGTCATAGTCTAGCTTATAACTAATCCCCTCTGGTATCCTACTCACTTCATCATAAATAATCCTCTCGTTGGAAGCCCGAAAATCGGCCCCTTTCTCAAAACCGTAGCTCTTGACCACCATCTTGCTTCGATCACCCATACCGAGCACCACCGGATCGTCCGCGCAAAGAATGACGGTGCCGCTAGGCTTGACCGCTCCCACCAGATAACTTTTCTCCTTGGCAAGCGCCGCGGGCGAGGCGAAAAACTCCACATGCACGGGCAATTCGCCAATCCTTGTGATGATGGCGATATCCGGCTTGAGCCATTCGGTTATCTTTTTGATGTCGCCCGGCGCGTCCGCCCCCACCTCGAGCACCAACCACTCCGGATAAGTGTTGGGAAAAAGTATCAAAGCCAGACCTTCGATAATATTTTTAAGCCAGCGAAAAGGATTCTTCCAACCGCTCTCGCATCCCAATATAGTAAGGGGCAGACCGATCTCGCTATTATAACTTTTCTGAGTTTTACGCACGCGAAAATTTTTCGAGAGCACGGTATAGACAGCCTCCTTGGTGCTGGTTTTACCGACGCTGCCCGTGATGGCCACAATCTTTGGCTTATATTTAGCCAACACCAATCTAGCTTGACTAGTGATGATATCGACAACTATTTTCTTGAAAAATTTTTTCATCTGTCCGGCGCTACCTCATAATAGTTTAAGAGAAACTTGGCGATATTCACAAAAGGCTCGGTGAGCGTCTCCGACGCGTAGCGAATGCCTTTTGGGTTCTCAAGATAAAGAAAAACCAGAAATTTTGGATTAGAAACGGGAAAATATCCGAAAAAAGAGTGCAGATAACGATCTTCATAATATCCGCCCTCGTCGTCCGGTATTTCAGCCGTGCCGGTCTTAGCCGCTATGGTGTAATGCTCCATCTTGGCTTTCCCGCCGGCGAGCGATTCATCCACCACCTCTCTCAACATATTCGAGATCTGGCGGCTGGTCTCTTCTTTCAAGACCCTCTTTTGTTCTACTTGAGGCTGGTATTTTGTAAAGCCCGATTTATGAACAACGCCAGAAAGTAAACTGGGCTTTACGAGCACGCCGCCGTTTGCGAGGGCCGAGAGCGCCCTCGCCATATTGACCGGAGTGACACTGATGCCCTGTCCGTAGGAAGCCGTGGCGTATTCGATCTCACCCGCGCTATTAAGATTTTTAATAATCCCCTTGGCTTCGTTTGGAAGATTAATGCCCGTCTTTTCACCCAGTCCGTAAGCCAGCATATATCTCTTAAACAAATCTTTGCCGAGTTTGCGCATGGCGAAGACCGCGCCGGTATTGAGCGATTTTCCAAGCACACCGGTCATACTGACCATGCCATGGCTTTTTCCGTCATAATTTTGGATGCGTCTTCCGCCTATCTCGAGAAATCCTGGGTCGTTATAAGTGGTTGAGGCCGTGAGCACTCCCGCGTCAAGCGCGGCCGCCATGGTGAGCGGCTTGAAAATGGAACCCATCTCAAACACATTCTCAACCAGTGGATTGGCAAAAACAGTTCCCTCCTTTTCTTTGCCGTAAGTATTGGGGTCAAAATCAGGCAAGGCGGCCATACCCAGGATTTTTCCGGTTTTGGGATCCATGATTATGCCTCCGGTTTTATCTCCTTTCCACTTTTCACTGACTAACGCGAGGTTCTCCTCGAGATACCTCTCGACGGTAGGCTCGATGGTGAGAATAATGTCGCCTTCGGACTCGTATAAACCTTCGGCAATAGATTGCTTAAAATTAGAAAATATCTCAGCGAAAAAATTCTGATAAAGCCCGTCGGGTTTACGATCAAGTATCCGCTCATAATATTTTTCCAATCCGTAGCGACCAGTCAGACGATCGCCGGAATCTTTTGAGTAGCCTACGAATCCGAGCGCGTGGGAAGCCAGCTTGTTTAGAGGATAGACGCGACCTCTCTCCTTATACACATTTACGCCAGCTAACTTCAACTCTGTCACCTTCTCGGCCGTAGTTTTTTCCAAGCCCCGCGCCACCACCTCGTACGGATCATCCTTCTGAGCGCTTTTTTTCAGAAATAACCCTTTATCAAGCGGTAATAAAAGATTTAATTTTCCATAAATAAGCTCCGGATTATCAATCAGTTTGGGACTAATGGCCAGATAGTAGCTACTCTTAAGCGAAGCCGCCGAGATATAGTTGCCGTTTTTTTCCTGAAAATATATTGAACCACGATTGTACGCATTGCTTGCAGGAGTAGCATACTGACGATCCGCCTGCTCGCTATATTCGCCCCCCTTCATAATCTGCAGATAAAAGAGCCTGATCACCAAAAGCAAACTGGCAACGAAAATTATAAAAGATAAAAATCTGATTCGGGATAGGGCGTTAAATTTCAGCATGGCCTCGAAGTGAAAGTCCCTTGTTTGCCTTTGTGGCTCGCGCAAACTCCATCTTGGTAACACTTTCAAACCCCAGCTTCTTGGCCAATTCCATGTTTAGGCCAGCCGTCAAGCGCATATACTCGCTTTCGAGCTTCGTTAGCTCTCCACCCATCGATTTGATGACATTCTCTTCATTTTTCCTTTCCACCAATTTGATGACGCTCGCGTTCACAAAATAAAGATACGCAATTAAAAGGACCCCCGAAAGGAATGAAAAACTTAATATTATTTTTTTCAAACTAAAACTCATTTTTTTCTAAAATCCTTAGCTTTGCGCTCCGCGCGCGCGGATTATCCAAGACTTCCTCACGAGTCGGTCTTACAGCTTTCTTGGTGACTAGTTCCCCCTCGCCCGCTTTCTTCTTATCTCTGAAAAAATTTTTAACAATGCGATCTTCCAGGCTATGAAAAGAGATGACTGCCAGTCGCCCTTTAGGATTAAGGATCTGCCAAGCGCCTTTCAAACCTTCCACAAGCGCCCCGAGTTCGTCATTGACCGCCAGGCGCAGGGCTTGATAACTCTTGGTGGAAGGATGCAGACGTCTCTTCTGATACCAAACCGGCGTGGCATGCGCGATAATCTGATTTAGGTCGAAGGTCGTCAGAATCCTTTTTTTAGCGCGCGTCAAGACGACCTCTCTTGCGATCTGCCTCGCGAACTTCTCCTCTCCCAAGGCTTTTAATATCTCCGCTATCTTCTCTTCGTTCCAGCTGTTTAAAATCTCGGCCGCCGTCAAGCCGTCATTCCCGTAATTCATGAAGAGCGGCTCGTCTTTTTGAAATGAAAATCCCCTGCTCGACTCTTCCAGCTCGCCGCTTGAATAACCAAGATCAAATAAAATCGCATCCGCCTCTTTGACGAGATTGGCAATATTACGAAAATTATCCAAGTAAAACTTTTTCTGGCAAACCCCGCCTTCAAGACATCTCCGCGCTCTCTCAAGATTAGACTCATTTAAATCAATCCCGATTAGAGTACCTTCACTGCCAAGCGCCTCACAAATGGAAAACGCGTGGCCGCCTTCGCCAAGCGTGGCGTCCACCACCCTCGCTCCTTTCGAGAGGTTTAACCCCCCAGTGACTTCATTTAAAAGAACTGGTTTGTGGCTCATCCTAAAGAATCAGATCACGCCGATCTCCCCTAATTTTTCAGCAAGCTCGTCCACCTGACCGCTAACCTTCCCCTTGTATTCATCCCAGGCCGTCTCATCCCAAATCTCCACTCTGGAATGCACTCCCATCACCACTACTTTCTCGTTAAGATGGGCGAACTCTTTTAAAAAATCAGGGATAAGAATCCGGCCGACGGAATCCAGATCCGATTCCACGGCCCCAGCCAGCATGAAGCGGTTAAAACCGCGCGTGCTGGCCGTCCCCATCGAAAGCCCTGCCAATTTATCCGCCACTTTCTGCCACTCTTTGAGAGGGTAAAGAAAAAGGCAATTATCCAGACCATGGGTAATGACCACTGTTGCCCCTAGCTCTTTGCGAAACTTGGCTGGCAAAGCCACTCGTTTTTTCGCATCGAGCACATGTCGATATTCCCCTATTAACATGCCCCACTTTATCCCACTACAATGATATTATATACCACTATGCCCCAAAAAGAAAAAAGCCGTGTAAAGGGCCTCTTGGGGATAAACCTGTGGATAAGTAATTTCAGGCCTCTTTTGTCCTCAATAGCGGAAAAAAGATCACCTCGCGAATGTTTTTTGCGTCCGTAAGAAGCATCACCAGGCGATCGACACCTAGTCCCACTCCACCGGCCGGCGGCATGCCATACTCGAGCGCTTCTATGAAATCTTGGTCGAGCGTATGCGCCTCCGCGTCCCCGGCCTCCCGATTGGCATCTTCTTTTTTCAATCTTTCTGCTTGATCTTGCGGATCGTTTAGCTCCGAAAAAGCTTTCACAAACTCCAACCCTCCGGCCACTAGCTGAAAAGCGTCAACCATGCCTTCTTTTTCTTTCAGCCTCTTGGCCAGCGGCAGATAATCGAGCGGATAATCGACGATAAAAGTGGGCTGAATCAGTTTTGGCCGGCAAATCTTTTTGTAAATATTGTCCATTATTTTTTCCCGGGTCTCGCTTGATTCTGTCTTCACTCCAAGTTGAGCGGCTTTGAGAGAAAGCTCCCCTCTTTCCATATTGAGAGCGTCTGGTATAAGGGCATACCGTTTTAAGATATCCAAGTAGCTGATAACCAAGAATTTCTTCCCAAAATCGATACTGTTACCGTCATAGGTAATAGAAGTTTTTTTGAAAATCTTTTTGACCAGACTCCTTAAAAGATCTTCCACCAGCGCGCGCTGTTTCTTAGCTTCGGAATACGCTTCATACCACTCTATCTCCGTAAATTCAGGGTTGTGAGTGACATCGATCCCCTCATTTCTAAAACTTTTGCCAATCTCAAAAACTTTGGGAAAACCGCCCACCAATAACTCCTTGTGATACAGCTCCGGCGCGATGCGCAAATAGAGATCAGCGTCCAAGGCGTTATGATGAGTTTTGAAAGGCAAAGCGGCCGCGCCGCCTGCAAGGAGTTGAAGAACGGGAGTCTCCACCTCCAAATATCCTAATGATTCAAGGTGATTTCTGATCTCTTTAATGATGCGCGACCGCAATAAAAACCGCTCTTTGGCTTCAGACGACATAATAGTATCGAGATATCTCCTGCGAAATCGCTCTTCCACATCCTGCAGGCCATGCCATTTGTCTGGCAAAGGCCGTAGGCTTTTCGCAAGCATCCTCCAATTTACGGCTTCAAGAGTCTTCTCGTTGCGCTTGGTCAAAAAGGGGGCCCCGTAACATTCAATAAAATCGCCCACATCGATTGTCTGATTAAAAAAATCCAGGTGCTTTTCTCCAAGCGAGTCCTTTTTGAGAAGAATCTGAAAAGAGGCCGTGCCATCATCAAGATCAAGAAAGACTGCCCCGCCATGCGCTCGAATGGCCATTACTCTTCCGG
>CAYJVD010000013.1:0-10222 GCA_964373585.1 uncultured Candidatus Saccharibacteria bacterium | reverse complement strand
GGCTCTGATCCCCCCCTCTTCTTCAATCAGCTCCGCCCCCTCATTCAAAGCCGCCTGGTATTCGGTGCCGCCAGCCGGATCGTCCGCGTAAAAGCGGACTTCGGGAGCCACCGAGCTTACTAAGATATCTTTTTGGCCCGCCACCCCTCCGTTTAAAGTAGAAGTCTCGAGCGAGATCTTGTGTTCTCCGGCGAAGGGCGATATTTCAAACTCCATAGAGTTTTTACCGAACCCGGAAGCCGAGGCTACCACCTTGTTGTCTATTCTCCATTGATAAACAAGATTTTTGGGACTGTTGAGGGCGGTTACCTGGACTCGCGCTTCGCTTGTGGCCAAGGCCTTGCCTTTATAAAATGGCGGAACATAAGTTTTGGCCTCCCAGACCAGATCGAGGTTGCTTGGTGCAATGGAGAGACTCTTTTCCAGACGCCCGCCATCTTTGGTGACGATAACCACGGAAAGTTTCAGCGTCGCGCCGGGCTTGCCTGTTTTGAAATCAAAACTTTTTTTACCTCTGCCGCTTGCTGTCTGTGTCCCATTTACAATCCAGCTGATTTGAGACCGGTCGAGGTCGACAGAAAAACTTTCCACTTCGGCCCTGACATCGGCGAGAGGGGCTGGAAATTCAGGCGTAATGGACAGGTTGAGAGTTTGGGAAGCAAAGCCGGCGAGGAGCTGGGCGGAAGCGATGACGGGAAGGGACAGTATAATAGCGCAAAGCGTAAGGGGCAAGGCGTAAAAACGTAAAGTGTAAAGTGGAAAGCGCAAAACAACAACAAAAAATTCAAAAGATGTTTTAGGTTTCAAATTATTATTTTGCATTTTGCGCTTTTCGTTTTGCATTCCGCATTGTATTTTCATATCTTCTTCGGCGTGGCTACCCCCGCGACCGTGTCCCCGGACAGTTTTTTCACGACCTTTTCTGCCTTGTTCATGATGAGAAGCGTCGTTACGGAAAGCGTCCAGCCCGGCAGGATATTAAGAACCGGAATGAGTTCGACAAGCCCGCCTCCGCCAAGGACCAGAAAATTTTTAGGCTTGGTTCCAAAGCTGACCCCGTTTAATTTGAACCAAAGCCAGAAGGTGAGCCAAGCGAAAAGAGTGATGAAAGGACTTATGAAAACTCCGATGATAAAGGCGGAAGCCAGGGCCTGAATGCCGTCAACCGCGAGCGCCACGCCTACCATAAGCCCCCCGGTGATGTTTGAAATGTAAGGTTTGTTTGTTTGTTCCATAAGATTAAACGCAAAGCGTAAAGCGCAAAGCGTAAAAGAACAGCTTAGAACTTAAAACATCTTTTGAATTTTTTATTGTTGTTTTGCGATTTTCGTTTTGCATTTTACGTTTTTCGCCTTACACTTTACATTTCTTTCAATTCTTCCTTCGCCCTCTTGATGGCCAAAAGTTGAGAGGGATCCGAGGTGATGATCTGCTGTTCCGTGTAGGAAGAGATGACCTTGATGGCCACATGTTTCAGGCCGGCAAAAAAGATCCCCTCTCCCACATCCGACTCAAGCAGGAGATATTTTTCCTCGTCCGTCAGGTTGAAAGTCTTTTTGACGGCGTCGATGGCGGCCGGCGACTGCTTTAGGAGAAGCTGGATGGAAGAGTTGGTGATGATGGGCAGGCCGTAAGGCGAACGCAAAAAATCCTCCACGTCTTGGGTGATGGTGGCCAGACCCAAGAAATATTTGCGCCCTCTTTTGGCCATGGAAAAAAGAAACGAAGCCGTGTCTTCCGATTTCATCATCCACCACGCTTCGTCTATGACCAAGAGACGTTTGCGCAGGTCGCGTCTGACGGCGTTCCAGATGTAATGCATGACGATGTGCATGGCCACCGGTTTCAATTCGTCCTCCATGTCTCGCACCGAAAAAACAATGAACTTTTTATTCAAATCAACATTGCTGGGACGGTTGATGAAGCCAGCCCATGTGCCCTGAGTGTATTTTAGCATGCGTTGGGCGAGCGAGGCCCCGCCTTCCATGCCGGCCAGAACCAGCTCCAGATCTGAAAGGAGCGGCGGTTCAACATTTTTTCCCAACCCAATGGTGTCCACCGTGATATCTTTTAAGGCGTAAGTTTCGGTGATGGCGCTATCGATGATGGAATCTTCTTCAGGCGTCAGGCCACCGAGCATGATACGGAAGAGACCCACTAGATTAATGATATTGGAGCGAAGCACATCGGCCGGCGATTCATCCTCGCGCACCGGCGGCAGCTCAAAAGGGTTGATGTGGTGCTCGGAAGTGAGAGAGATATTAAAATAACGCCCCCCCACCGCCTCGGTCATGTATTCGTACTCTTTTTCCGGGTCAATGACGATCACCTCGGTGTCGAACATAAGCGTGCGCAAAATCTCAAGCTTCACGGCAAAACTTTTCCCCGCGCCTGATTTAGCGAAAGTGATGGAGTTGTAATTCTCAAGCGAGAAGCGGTCGAAGAGCACGAGACTTGAATTGTGGCGGTTGATGCCATAAAGAATACCTTGGTCCGACGTGAGATCAAAAGAGATAAATGGAAAGAGGGATGAAAGGGGCGAGGAGTTTAATTTGGAGCGCACTTTGAGATTGTCGGTGGCGATAGGGATGACGCTTTTCCAGCCTTCTTCTTGCTGAAAGAGAGCTGGTTTGACATAAATCAAACGGGATTCAAGTATGGATTTTATTTCGGACTCCGTTTTGGAGAGTTCATCTTCGTTTTCGCCGTATATGGTGATATAAAGTGCCACATCAAAAAGCTTCTCTTGGGCTTGCTGGAGTTGGTCCCGCAAAGATTCGACATCCTGATAAGCGGTGTCGAGGACGGGATCGCGCACCATCCCTTTCTGGGCGCGCACATTGATCTGGCTTTGGATTTCGGCCGTTTTTTTCTGAAGAGCGCGCAGGGTGGCGGCCGTGTCCACCGGATGGATATGGATAGCGATGTCAAAGATTTTGTCCAGATTAATAATGGGCGAGAACCAGTTTTCAGTCAGAAAACGGGGGTAAGAGATGACATAGAAAGTGCGGGACACTTTCTCGCCCAGATACAGGTTTTTGGAATCTATTTTGAGGGCCGAGGGCGCGATAACATCTTTTAATTCAAGCACGCCGGCGGCATATATCTCATCCGGCAAGATAGGAGCGATCTTAGGTTCGTCAAGATGTTTTTTAGTAAAGAATGACATAGATTTAAGTGTAAAGCGCAAAAGGCAAAGTGCAAAACAACAGTTCAAAACTAAAAACAGCTTTTGAATTTTTCGTTGCTGCTTTGCATTTTTCGTTTTGCGCTTTGCGCTTTTCGTTTTGCATTTTAACTTTCCACCACCGGCCTTTCCAGTTCGCCCGGGTTAAATATTTTGTAATAAAGCTCGACCAGCTCTTCCGTGCCTAGGGGGGTAACGCGCACGCCGGTTCTCACCAGGCCTTGCGCCACCACGGAGGCGCGCTGTTCCAGCTGGCTCCTGTTTTCTTCAAAGCTTTCGCGTTTGGCTTGGAGCGATTGAGAAGCGGTTTTTTTTCCGAAGAGACCAAGGAATCCCCCACCCCCATCGCTGCCTTTTCCAAAGATGGGCGGAGTGTACGGAATGACGATAAAAAAAGATTTGGTCATAATGGCCGTGGTCTCGGTAAAATCTTTGATGAACTGAATGTATTCGCGGGTTTGGATTTTGAGCAGTTCGTTCACCTGTTCCTTCATCCGTTCTTCAAGCAGGGTTATATATGGCCGGATGTCGAGGCGACGGGATTGAATGTAGATCTGGGTGGAAAAATCCAGAGAGTTCAAAAAGTTTTGATACTGGAGAATGACAGCTTCCTGCTCGTCGCCGGATTTCAAAGCAAAGTTGAGCGAAGAAGTGATGAGCGCCATGACCAAAGTGCCGTCTTTTAGAATGGCCACCCCGTCGCGGATCTCTTCGATGGGCAGGAACTCTTGGGTGGTTTTTTGTGTGTTTGCCATAGATTAAACGCAAAGCGCAAAGCGCAAAGTGCAAAATAACAGCGAAAAATTCAAAATAATCATATTCTGCGCTTACCCTTAAGCGTTAAAATGCTCGACCCTAATATATTTGCTAATTCTGTTGTTTCTTGAAGCATATAATTTAATTTTTCTCCGCTTGCTTTTTCGGTATCCCTTAGTAGTCCCAACCAAAACTTAGTTTCATTGGCGGATTTCAATGAGTATGTAAAAAAATTAGTGAAATCCTTTTTTGTACTGCCTGCTTGTGCTTCTATAATATTGGCCCCAATACTGGTGGCGCTTCT
This sequence comes from uncultured Candidatus Saccharibacteria bacterium, assembly GCA_964373585.1. Lineage (GTDB taxonomy): Bacteria > Patescibacteriota > Minisyncoccia > Phycocordibacterales > JBBUBG01 > CAYJVD01. Next base: position 5,975 of record CAYJVD010000013.1, on the reverse strand, counting down.
TAACAACTGCTTGCAAATCACTTGGATGCTAAAATCTTTTTGTCCGATTCCATCTATGAATCTTATCATATCAACAGCATAAAAATAAGCTCTTTGTTTTAAATCAGTTTTACATTTTGAGTTGTTGTTTTGCACTTTGCGTTTTTCGTTTTTAGTTTCTACCGATTTTTTCTTGCACATCTAGCGACCAGGCGATGTCTTTTAGACGGGAGGAAGACATGCGCGGCAGATTGATTTGGGGCGATTCTTTTTCCACCGGTTTGATTGGGGTGATTTTCTTTTGTTCGCTGCGGCGCCAGATGTACAGCTTGTTTGAAAACAGATATTTGAACGCCGACTCAAGCGTGAAAGCAAAAGGCCGATTGTTCACTTTATAAAATGCCAAGCTCAAGGCGAGAGAGGCGACGCCTGTCATGAGCGGCACAGCTATCAAGAACGGTAAAAAGCGATAGATGATAAAAACTGCTCCGGCTCCTCCTGCCACATAGATAAACTGCTTAAAAGTAAGAGGCCCGAAAATCTTGTCTTCTATTTCAATAAATTGGGGTACTTGGAATTGCATGGTGATCTAAAGCCTAAAAGGTAAAATGTAAAGCGTAAAATGCAAAGTGTAAAATAACAGTTCAAAACTAAAAACAGCTTTTGAATTTTTCGTTGTTGTTTTGCATTTTTCGTTTTGCGCTTTGCGCTTTTCGTTTTGCATTTTTCTTTTTACTTTTTGATTTTAGTTCGGTTGTTCTCGATACGGGTCTTGGTTTAGTTTTGGGGGTTCGATGATGTGGGTGGATTGCTTGGGCAGTCTGAAGGGGGCGGTCATTTGGGTTTCGATGAGGTTGTCAGGGAGAGCGTTTTTTTGGGCCGGGATAGCCGGCAAAATCCCTTCACCAATCGGCCCCCCGGGTTCGTGCTTGTTCAAAGCCGAGCTTTGAACAATGTTGTCGACAACCTGAATCGGAATGCGGTTTTCATGCGTGTCAACCGGAATGTTCGAAGTGAGTCTTCGAACGTCTATTGTGTTCGAAGACTCACTTCCCATATCGCCGGAATTTTCCTTTCCGATCCAGCTGGTCATCTCGGGGTTTTCGATGGCTCCAATCAGCACCGAAGCTCGGCTTTGGCCGGTTAAAGCCGAGCTTTTTTCGACCGACGCACTTCCCTCTTCTTTCTCCGCGTGGATTTTCTTGAGCGATTCGCGAATGGGCAGGAAAATCTGTTCGTTGATCTCCCCCGCGATCTGGGAAGCTTTGGCGCGCTCGATTCCCAGCCGTTTTTCTAAATTACCGATGAATTCGGTGGGGTGGGTCACTCCGAGCATGACCAACCATGTTTCATCGGCTAGTTCGCCGAGACGATCAATTGTGAGTGCAAATTTTTTTGCAATTGAATTCAGAATATCAACAGAACTTACGGAACCTACAGCGGTCTGGATATCCGATGGAAGATCAGCAAGCTTTTCCAGTAAATATTGTTGGGATTTATAGACCATTTTATTAATAGATTGAATAAAGAATGTTTAGGGCACTACCAGAAGTTCGGTAACTTGCACGATGCTTCGGACTAACGCCCAAGATTAGACCTATCTGTTTTCTTTGTTCAGGAGTAAAGCTTCCCGCCGCTCCCTTTAACTGGCCTTCTTCTAGGGCTTCGATGAAAATCGGGTCAGCAAAAAACCCCTCCATTCCGTAGCTTGCCAATTCTTGGGGAGATAGTCCCACTGCGTCGATGAGAGCTTTTTTCTCATTTTGGGTTGTGGCTTCTTTGATTTTTTGTTTTGTTTCAATTAACTGATCGCTGCGATTTTGAGCTGCTTCTGCCTTGTTGGTTTTGTCGGTCTCTTCTCCTCCCAATCCGCCCCTTAGTTCTGTAATTTTATTAAGCGTGGCAGTGTCTCCTGCTGATTGGGCTTTTCTTTGCAAGGCTACTCTCTCTGACGGGGACATTTTTTCGTAGACAGTTTTCTGGTCCGCACCGCTTAGTAAGCTAAACTCTCGAACTCCTTTCTCTTCACGTACGGCTTTTATGGCATCGGCGATGCGTTTGTCCTCAGCACCTTTGCGCTCTTCTCCAATCGGCAGAATCTCATAGCCCGTAGTTGTTTTTACAAGCTCAGCCGCTCTTTGGACGGGACTACCAGCAAATTCTGCCCCGGCTCTTACCGCGCCGCGAGCCTCTCTTTGAGCAGCTTTCCAACCCTCTCGTAATACATCTTTTGTATGGCCTCCAAGGGCGGATCTTATGGTTTGCCCTGCCGGGCGGGTCCATACAGCTTTCCCCGCTCCTCCAAGGATTTTTCCTGCCCCCAACGTCGCTCCCGTAACTCCCGCTGTCGTCAATCCCGTCGCCCATTTCCCAACCTTACTAGCAATATCCGTTCCCATGGCCCCCATTTGTTTGGCGACGAACAGGGCGGCCAGCATAAAACCGATAAGTAATATAAAATAAACTGTGGTGGCACCGCTTCCCCCAAAGAAAGTATCAAGAGGAGTGCCACCTGCCAGCTGTTGAACAGGCCCGGAGTTGATTATTTTAGCGACGAAATAAATGTTGAGCATGTAAATAGGGGCGAAAAGAGATTGATTAATGAGAACATCCCACCATTTTTTAATGTATTGAGCCAGCATGGTAATCAATGGAAAAAGGAAGGCAAAAGGAGCGAGGGCTATAATAAAGAGGAGAGAGACGGTGCGAATAATGAACAATATTGCCCCAGCAAAGAAAACAAAGGCGGTCACCAAGATTAAAATAGAGCTACCAATACCAGCAATAATCGTGTTGTCAGGCCTAAAGACAGATTTCTCTTGAAGACCCTCTCCTTTGCGAGACTTCAGTACCGTATTAATTTTATTCGTGTCAAACGATTTTTGCAGATGTAAACCGTCCATAAATACGGCCGTAATGCCTGTTTGGAAGGGCGAAAATCTATTTCCCGAAGACTGATACCCCTTCATTTTTTGATATAATTCAGCGGCTAGAATGTTTGTCGGATCTATAATAAGAACCTTAGCAATAGTAGCACTGAAATTTATAAGAAGAGCGGCTATGATAACGGCCGGGATCATTTTTTTATAGTCCACTTTTTCAAGTCGCAAAATGGTGCCAATGGCGATATAAAGCATGATGAAAATAAACGCCATATTAGAAAGATCTCTAGAGATTCGCCAAATGCTCTGGATTCCTTCCGATTCGGCGAACGCCTTAAAGCCGTAAATGGATTGTTCCAGAGCTATGTCAAAGGCTCGACCTGCCACATATAAAACCACACCTAAAATATTTTGAATTAAAGTGAATATGCCAGCGAAAGCGCTAGTGGCGATACTCTGGATAATGGAACCATCGACGCGAGCTGGTGTAAACAGAAAAACAGCTATTAAAAGAAACAAGATGGGTGTTAAAATTTTTCTAGAAAGGAGTTTCATATACTGCTCTGGCATTTGGTTAGTTTGAGGCGGGTGTCATTGACTAGGCTCGACATCTCGCTACCGACGGCATTAGCTTGGTCGCGCGCGAAGCCTAGGTCAATCAAGGTGTGAATGCCGGCCTTCAAGACTTGATATTGGCTGGCAGATTGGCTGATGACATTAATATTATCAGTTTGAGCTACTTTCTGCTCAAGATTTTCAAGCTCTCGGATAAAACCAGAAGCGGTTAAAATATCTTTTTCCACCCCGTTCAAACGCGGCGTGATCTGCGTGTCTATGGTGGTTGAAGCTTGGCGGATATCTTCTGCCACGCTAATCTGACTGGTCTTTTTCTCTAAACAGCTGATCAGGCCTTTCAGCTCCTGCCGGGCGTTAATGAGCGCGCGGGCTGAATTTTCTTTGGCATCTACCAAAGCTTTTTCAAGCTCGATGTCTTCCCTCATGATGCTTCTTAATCCGTCTTTGGCTATGATCTGGCTTGGGTCTATTTCATTTTGAAGCTGATCTAGGTACGACCCTCTCCCACCCCCCTGTTTTTTGTTTAATCCGAGAAGGCCTGAAGCGCCGGTGATAGTCTGGCTTAACAGTTGATTGAACAGAGCAGAAACTATTTCATCAAATTCGTCTGCCAGTTCGAGTATGCGCTGATTGCTTCCTAAGACATTGTCCAATTGTGCGGCGATAGTTCTGCCCGGTGTGACAGTCTCACCAGTCCGTTTGTCTTTTTTAGAGAGAAATCCGCTGCCCCAGTTGAGTTCGAGGGTTTTATTGTTCCTGTCATTTTCTATCAATCTGACCAGATTCTCTTCCTCTGCCAGATAGCGCATGTACGGGTTGTTCTCTTCTTGGATCAGTGAAAGCCAGGCCGGCCAGCCGCCCTGATTGAAGTCGTTTAAGAACCCTTGCATATTGGCTACCACTGTCGATAAGGTGCATTGCAGTCTCTGGTTTCTGCGGTTGCGTTTGGCCATGAGAGCCGAGCGGATTTCAAGTGAAAATGGTGAACAGAGAACATTTTCTTTGCCTAAGCTTTTAATATATTCGCCTGAAATCTGATCAGCCAGATCAATGAAAAAGGACTGCGGGTCAGTTACGAAAGCTGGATTACCATCAAAGCCAGAATCGATCCAGTCCACAATGCTCGCGGTTATCTCCTTGATGGCTCTTTTGGCTATGGTCCAAGCGATACTGTCGAGCACTTTCTCTTTGGTAGCTAAGATGCCAGTCGAGGCGGCTGTGGCGCCGACACCAACATTCGTAGTGGTTAATTGAAGATGGGTGACAACATCGGAGACGGGAATGCCGGGGCCCACACCACCCGTGGCTGATGCACCAGCCGTGCCAAGTATATCCGCGAACCCGGCTTCGGCCGGAGTTAGTTCGAGGAAGAAAAAAGAGGGCAAGAGTAGTGCGATTATTAGAAATGAGGAAACGATCTTCTTCATATTTTCTGATTCTTGAAATTCTCCACCAAGATCTTGGCGCTCTCCTGATACGGCTTGATGGCGATTAGGGCGGAGAGCGGGTCGCTGAACACCTTAGCCATTAACCCGACGCTTTCGGCCATGCTGGTTAAGCTGTTTACGAGCAGAAGGTGTTTTTGAGCTATTTTTTCAGGCACGGATAGTTGCAAGAGGCCACCGACTATTTTCTGATAAGCTTCTTCGGATTTTGCCAGCTTGCTAGGCAAAGACTGATCTTCTTTAGCTAGGGCATTTTTTAACATCTCGAGCTCTGTGCCCAGCTCTTTGTGCGAATATTTAAGAAAGACCGCGTTAAAATCTTGCCAATATTGGGTGATGGCCGCCGGGCTGGAGTCTTTGATGACTTTGATCTCTTTTGCTTCGTACTGATTGGTGGTGTTGTTTATCCCGACCTCGCTTACTAGCTGTTCAACAATTTCAGCCTGTTTTTCTTGGGTGAGCTCCCCTTTTTGTTTCAAGGAGATGTAAGAAGCAAAGAGCTTGCGCCCCAAGAGATCTGTCTTAGTGAGGGTGGAGTCTGTCAGGCCTTTGCTTACTTCATTTGGAAAACCAGGCTTTGGGGAATCGGAAAGAGAGGTGTTTTTTTGTTTTTCCGGGTCAGGCTTGCTTTTGGGGTCGTGCGGGTCTGTCTTCCAGAGCACTTCTTCCCAGTCTTTGAAGCCGTCGCCGTCGCTGTCCTGATCTACAATCTTGCTTTGTAAATTTTTGTCGTTTAAGTTTTGACTAACTATTTTTTCGTAAGTGAGAGTGCCCAAACTCCTGCTTGTTTTATTCCAGATAAACCAAAAAATGCCAACTATTAAAAGCAAGCCTAAAAATGCCCTGAAAATTTTTTTCTGTCGTTTCAAGACCCTTTTATTATAGCACTCAAAGCTTGCCAATGGCCTGTGGATAGGTTTTATGTGAAAAAAGGAAAATGTTATTATAACAGTTATGGCAAAGAGAGAAAATCTGAAATGGAACGAGCTCGGCCGTGTGGCAGTGTTCATTGACGCCGCAAATGTGATTTATAGTTGCAAAAGTCTTGGTTGGCACATCAAGTACGAGCGGCTCCGCGATTATTTTAAATCAA
>CAYJVD010000012.1:0-10314 GCA_964373585.1 uncultured Candidatus Saccharibacteria bacterium | reverse complement strand
TGCTGCGCAAGGCGGGCGATTGCACGCGCACGGCCGATAGCCCATATCGCACTTTTTTCCAGATGATGCCGGAAAGATCGTAACCTACCAGTCGATCGAGCACTCGGCGCGCCTCTTGGGCTTTGACTAGCTCCGCATCGATGGCGCGTGGGTGGGTGAGCGCTTCCCGGACCGCTCCCTCGGTGATTTCGTGGAAGACAATGCGTTTGGGGTTTTTTAGGCCGATAGCCTCCGAGAGGTGATAGGCAATGGCCTCACCTTCGCGGTCGGGGTCGGTGGCTAAATAAATTTCTTTGGCATTGCTCGCGGCCGCTTTCAGTTCGGAAACTATTTTTGTTTTGCCGGGTACGATCTGGTAGCGGGGGATAAAACCGCCATCGATATCGATGGCTTCTTTGTTTGATTTAGGAAGATCGCGAATATGGCCGACACTCGCCATGACTTTATATTCATCATCCAGATATTTGGAAATAGTTTTAGCCTTGGACGGTGACTCCACAATGAGCAGTGATTTGGACATATTCAATTATATAGTCTAAAAAATTTATTTACGCAAATTGCGGATCAGCCAAAAACCACCTACTATACAAACAAAACGATCGTCACAAAGGTATAGTAAGTTTAGTTTAATCGTTTAATCTCAGGCAGCCGTCTGATTCTTTGATTAGTCCTTTCATCTGCATGGACATAATCAGGCTGTTGGCTTGCGAGGTCTCCATGCCTAGTGCTTTGATTAGATCGTCTTGAGGCAAGGGCTCGATCAGAAAATAGATCACTTTCTTTTCTGCGTTCGTTAGATTGGGCGGGATTTTCTGTTTATTGTCATCTGGTTTTACATCGAATCCGAGCGCCACAAGCAGTCCGGCGCTCGAAGTGACGGGCGTGGCGCCTTCATATATAAGCCAGTTCGTGCCGAGTGAATTAGAAGAGAAAATAGAACCTGGCACGGCTAAAACATCGCGATTGTAATCGAGAGCTAGTCTGGCCGTGATTAAGGTTCCGGATTTTTCGCCAGCCTCGATTACCAAGACCGCTTTAGCAATGCCAGCCATAAGGCGGTTTCGCCGAGGGAAAGTAAACAGCGTGGCTTTTTGATCCGGCTCACATTCAGATAAAAGCGCTCCGCCGTTTTCTATGATCTGGTCAGCCAAGCGCGCGTTTGAGTTCGGATAGATTATTTTGCGATTAAGCCCCGATCCGGGGATGGATACTGTCTTTAAGTGAGCGCGCATGGCTTCCTTGTGGGCTAAGCTATCAATGCCGATGGCCAGACCCGAGACGATTACTATCGGATAGCCCGCTAAACCGGAAATAATTTTCTGACAGGCGTCTCTGCCGTAGTTGGTTGCCCTGCGCGAGCCGACCACGGTCAGATATATGTTATTCTCCGGATCGGGCAGCGTCCCCTCAAGATAAAGCTTTTTGGGCGCGTCCTGAATCTCTCTCAAGAGCGGAGGCAGCTCATCTATTGCTAAAACTTTCATTTTGTTATGTTAGCATGAATTTTCCAAAAAACTGTTCCCTTTTGGCAAAAAAAATGTTATACTCTTTTTAGATGGAGGTGAATACCATGGGTTCTCCGAAGAAACAGTCCATGGGCTGTTGCAACACCGTCGGATACTTCAGCAAGGAGACGGGTGAAGGAGTGCTGATCGACTACTACAAGGGCTCCTTCAAGCTGCTCAGCTATAACGAACACTGCTCTCACCGCAACTCCCCGTGTGGTTCCCATAAGAACTACGCAGGGACCGCCTATCGCTTCTGGAGGTTGCTCACATGCGGTTGCGCCACCTGGGAGGAAGAGTTCTCGAACGCCAAGGTGGCGGCCTAGGCCTCTTTGGAAGCTTCGGTTTCGAAGGAGGGGCCGAGCCCCGGTGCAATATCGGGGCCTTTCTTTTTACTTTTTATTTCATCTGCTAGAATGGCGATATGTTAGATATTAAATTTATCCGCGAAAACCCTGATTTGATAAAAGAGGCGGCGCGCAAGAAACATATCGAGTTTGATGTTGAGGTGTTGATTGATCTGGATAAACAGCGCGTGGCCCTTCTCCTTGAGGTGGAGGAGATGCGGTCTCGTCAAAACAGAGCCAGTGACAAAATCAGTCAGGTCGCGACTACCGTCGAAAGAGAACTGCTGATTGGCCAGATGAAAGAGTTAAAAGAAGAGCTTTCTCGCAAGGAAGAGAAGCTTAAGGAAATTTTTAAAAGTTGGCAAAAATTGATGGTGGCTGTTCCCAACATCCCTGACATTTCAGTGCCTGAAGGCATGAGTGAGAAGGAGAATGTGGAGGTGCACGCCTGGGGAGAGAAACCTAGCTTTAGTTTTCCTATCAAGGGTCATATCGAGCTGATGAGCGACTTAGGCATGGTGGATTTTGATCGCGGCAGTAAGGTGCATGGGTTCCGCGGCTACTTCCTGACTGGTATGGGCGCGGAACTTTCATGGGCGCTCTGGAATTACGCTCGGGAGTTTTTTGGCGCGCGCGGCTTCATGCCCGTCATTGCTCCCTCGATAGTGCGCAAGGATTTTTTTTACGCCACGGGGCATTTGCCCAAAGAGGCCGACGATTTGTATAAGACGCAGGATGATGATTATCTTTCCGGCACTGCGGAGGTGCCGATGATGGCTTATCACGCGGATGAGGTGCTCGATATCAAGGATCTACCCAAACGCTATCTCGCTTTCTCTTCTTGTTTCCGACGGGAGGCGGGCTCGCACGGCAAAGATGTCAAAGGCCTCATGCGAGTGCATGAATTTTTCAAGATTGAGCAGCTGGTGCTTTCGGTGGCGGACCACAACGAATCCGTCAGATTGCATGAAGAGCTGAATCGCAACTTTGAAGAATTTTTAGAGTCGCTTGGTTTAGCATATCGCCGTTTGCTAATCTCGGGGGGCGATCTTTCGGCAAGCAAAGTCAAACAGTACGATACAGAGGCGTGGTTCCCCTACGAGCAGGCGTATCGAGAGCTGTCCAGCGCTTCATATTATCATGATTTCCAGACGCGGCGTTTTGGCATTCGATATGATGACAACGGAAAGAAACGGTACGCGCATTCTCTCAATGCGACCGCCGTGGCCACTCCCCGCATTTTAATCGCCATAGTGGAAAATTATCAGGAGGCTGATGGCCGGATCAGAGTGCCTCAAGTGTTGCAGAAATATCTTGGAAAAGAAAAAATATAATCATCTGGAACTTCAACCGCGCATGGTAAAAAAAAGACGTCGCTTCGGCTCGCGATTTTCATTGTGGCTGATACTACTCATTACAATTTTGATTTCGATTGTTTTTCTTTCCCGCCAAGATAAGTTTCTCATTGACCAAATTTTGGTCTCTGGCAATGAGGTGCTCGAGGCGGATCTCATAAAGAAAACTGTTAGTGAAAAATTAGACGGTTATTACCTAGGCCTGATCCCCAAAAATAATATCTTGTTCTATCCTCGAAGAGAGCTCGAAAAAGATTTGCGAGAAAGTTTCAAAAGGCTTTTGGTGGCTCAAGTGCGTTTAGATGGTGCCCGCAATCTTGCGGCGGTCCTTAAAGAGCGCAAGATTGCTTATTTGTCCTGCCAGACTGAATCTCAAAAAGGCAAGGTCTGCTATTTTACGGATGAAGACGGTTACGCCTTCGAGACCGCTCCAGATTTTGGCAGCCGCCTTTATTTTGAATTTAACGGCCCTCCTCTTTCGGCCAAAGATTTTAAAAAAGCCCTTCTGTTCAAAGCGGCCATTGAGAGTGTCCTTGAAAAAAACGCATTGGGCCAGAAACCGATTTCTCTTGAAATACTTGAAGCCGGAGATTACGATCTTCGATTTGACAACTGGCATATTTTGTTTAATAAAAATCAAGATGAAGCGACCCTTTCTCGGAATCTGGACTTGGCGCTCAATTCCGGTTCGCTTAAAGAAAGCGTTGAAAGTAAAAAGCTCGATCTTGACTACATCGATCTGCGCTTCAACAAAAAGGTTTATTACAAATTTAAAAAAAAAGTAGTGGAGGCATCTTGGTGATGCTGGTGGGCGATCTGATGCTAGATCGCGGCGTCCGAAAATCGGTGGCGCGCAATGGACAAAATCGCTACGGCTTTTTGTTCAGAGATGCATTTTTTCTTAGGGACGCGGATGTGACATTTGGCAATCTTGAGGGACCTATTTCGGACAAGGGGAAGGACAGAGGCGGTTTGTATTCATTTCGAATGCATCCGCAAGTGGCGCAGGTGTTGGCCTGGAACGGTTTTGATATATTGTCTATAGCCAATAATCATATCGGGGATTATGGCAGGGAGGCTCTCAAAGATACGCTCGACATTCTAAATAAATTCGGCGTGCAAGCTGTCGGGGGAGGGGGTGATTGGGAAGAGGCAAGCCGGCTGAAAATATTGGATGTCAAAGGCGAGAAGATAGGATTTTTGGCTTTTTCCGATGTTGGACCGGAATGGCTGGCAAAAGAAAGAAAATTACCCACCATTTTGCTTGCCGGCGACAAAGAGAGGGTTGATCTCATTAAAAGAGCGGCTTCCAGCACCGACTATCTGGTCGTCTCATTCCATTTTGGAAATGAGTACGCGGAAAAGCCGTCTCCCCGCCAGCAATTTTTGGCGAGAGAAGCCATCGATCTTGGCGCCAAGGTGGTAGTGGGCCATCATTCTCATGTTCTTCAGCCGGTCGAAGAGTACGGCGATGGTCTGATCGCCTACAGTCTAGGCAATTTTATATTCGATCAAGATTTCAGCGCGGAAACCATGCAAGGGGGTGTCTTGGAGATTAATCTCGAGGGGGGTCGAATCAGAGAGTATAAGCTGGCCACTACCAGCATGAACGCTTTTTTCCAACCAAGTGTTATAATAAACAGGTGAGCTATTTTATCTGGCATTATACGCGAGCGCTGGTTGATATATACGGCATTTGGAGCAATATCGTCTGGTTTTTGTGGCACTTTTTTTCGTTTAAACTTTTGCTTACCACCCTTTTTTCGCCCTTTAAGCGCATGGGGGAGTCAAAGGAAGAAGGTTTTAATCCAAGTCAATGGATAGCCGCCTTCATCATCAATTCAATCATGCGAGCGGTGGGTTTGCTTGCGCGATTGGCGCTCCTTTTTGTGGGAGGTCTTATTCTGCTTATCGGCATTATCAGCTTGCCGATGCTTTTACTGCTGTGGCTTTTTTTGCCAGTTATCATCCCGTTGATTTTTTTATTCGGCTTAGGTTTGTTTAATTTATGATTTTTTTAGAGCGATTTTTTCCGCACCGCGCGCGGCACAAGATAATTAACTGGCTCAAGGCGGCTATTGGCGCCATTTTGGTTTTCCTGTTCTTTGGCTATCTCTTCGGATTTCTCCCCGCACTCTTACCGCTTTTTCCATCAGCGGGTTTATTGCTTTTATCTTTGCTAATTTCCATTTATCTTACGGAGTTCTATTTTCGTTCCTTTTATGGAAATCTCGAGCCGATCAGATTCGAGGAGATGCTGCTCGCCGAAGAGGTCAGGGGCGCGGCCGATATCATACCGATTTTTTTGCGCTCTTCTTTTGGTTTCAAAGTGCGGGAGCGGCTGGGTATTACCGAAGGCATGGTGGCGGAGTTTTTGAATGAGAGAAGATCAAGAGGCGTCAGCTTGGTATCGCCCGTATTTTCTTTTTCCATTATATCGAGAGATAAGGAGTTCCAATTGTTTCTTTCTCATTTCGCCATCACGGGTGGTGACTTGGAGAATGTTTTTAGTTGGATAGCTAGAGACTTGGAAGAAGAAAAGAGTGTTGAATACTGGTGGACCAGAGAAAGTTTGGGGCGTATTCCCGGCATGGCGAAAAACTGGGGTTATGGCGTGACGCCTACCTTGGACAAATTTAGCCGAGATTTGGCGGAGACTCCATTACCCTCATCAGATCGCTTGCATTTCATTTTTAGAAAGAGTCTGGAACAGCTAGAGACTGTTTTGCTTAGGAATGAAGGTCGCAACGCTTTACTAGTGGTGGACCCCAACCTTTCTCTTCTTGATATTCCTCTGCTTTTCGCGGCCGAAGTCAAGGCTCAGCGGGTGATGCCGGCGCTTGAGGGCAAGAGGGTTCTGCTTCTCGAGCAGTCCGTTTTGTCGGCATCCAAAGGTTCTAAAACAGAACTCGAAAAGAGTTTGATAACTATCTTAAACGAAGCAGTCAGGGCGGGCAATGTCGTGCTGGTGATCGATAATCTTTCTTCTTTTATCGATTCGGTGGGATCCATGGGAGTAGATCTTGTGACGCTTCTTGATCCGTATCTTGGCTCGAGGCATCTTTGTTTTATCGCTACCACGGGCAATAAAGAGTATGAGGGTCATTTGCGCAAATCAAACAGTCTGTCCAGAAACTTCGAACCGATATTGGTGCGTGAGCCGGCAGACGAGGGGTTGATGGAGATGCTGACGGACATGAGTAGTCATATGAGGATTAAAGAAAAAGTTTTTTTCACTTACCCCGCTTTAAAAGAGATTAAGAAAAGCGCCGAGGCTTACTTCGCCGAGAATTACACTCTCGATAAGACGCTTGATATTTTATCTTTATTGGCCTCGCGGGCGCGCGCTGGCAATCTCGAGATTATCGGCAAAAAAGAAGCTCTTAATTTCATCGCGGATAAGACTGGCGTGCCGCTCGGTGAGATTAGCCCAAGCGAGAAGGAGATGCTGCTTGGCCTCGAAGAGCTGATGCATAAGAGGATTGTCGGTCAACGGGAGGCTATCAGCTTTATCGCCGGAGCTTTGAGACGACTGCGGGCGGGCGTGCGTAACCCCGCGAGACCGATCGGCACCTTTTTATTTTTGGGGCCGACAGGCGTGGGCAAGACAGAGACCGCCAAGACCTTGGCCGAAGTTTATTTTGGGAGCGAAAAGAGCCTCATGCGGCTCGATATGGCCGAGTATCAGCTCCAAGATTCACTTGGCCGTCTGATGGAGAGACTGTCGGAGCTTTTGAATAAGACTCCTTACGGCGTCTTGCTTCTTGACGAATTTGAAAAAGCCAGCGGGGATATTTTGAACCTCTTTCTTTCTATCTTGGACGAGGGGTATTTTACTGATCTTGACGGCAAAAAAGTAAACGCCAGAAATATTATTTTTATCGCCACATCGAACGCCGCCAGTGATATTATTTTTCAGGCGGTGGAAAAGGGAAAGGATCTAGCCAGCATGAAAGGCAAGATCGTGGATGGGTTGGTGGCGGGCAACATCTTTCGGGCCGAGCTTCTCAATCGTTTTGACGGAACTGTTTTATTCCACCCCTTGGGAGCGGCTGAATTGAAGGAGATAGCCAAGCTCTTGCTCATGAAGTTTGCCGCCAGACTGCGTGAAGAGAAGGGGATAGAGCTGACAGTGGATGAGTATTTGATCACTAAAGTAGTGACCGAAGGCGCGGACAGAGCTTTCGGAGCGCGGCCCATGCATCGCTTTATTCAAGAAAAGATAGAGGAGTTGGTGGCTAAAAAGATTATTGCCGGTGAGATAAGCGCCGGTTCCCACCTGAAAATCGACATGCTATAATCGCCCCATGTTTTTCCTGAAAAAATTAAAAAAAGAGATTGGAGAGGAAAGTTGGTTTTTGGAATTTATTGATCGCAAGCAGTTTGGCGCGGACGTGGCTGTGACCATTCCGGCTCTTCTGAAAGAAAAAGGCAAAGACGCCTATATCAATCAAATAATCCCCGGAATTATCCATAAGCTAAATCAAAAAAAGATAGGCCAAGTCAGTGTCAAAGGTATTTATGTCAATATTTTAATCCCCGATCAAACTTTTTTCGAGACACTTTCGAGATTCGACGCGTCTCGACCCGTGTCCGATTTTAGCCAGCCAAAGAAAGTGGTCATTGAATACTCGAGTCCCAATGTGGCCAAGGAGTTGCATGCCGGACATATTCGTTCCACCATCCTAGGCGAAGCGCTCTCCGGCATTTATGAAGCACTGGGGTATGAAGTGGTGCGTCTAAATTATGTGAACGACTGGGGAGGTTTCGGCTATCTGCTCGAAGGCGTCAGGCGATGGCCGGACGCCACTGGTGAAGAGGTTTACGCCCGCTTTAGAAAATTAGAGGAGGAGGGCGGCGCGCCGTTTGAGGAGTTTAAGATGGCGGCCGAGGCCAGATTTCGCAAACTGGAAGCGGGTGATGAAGAGGAAGAGGCGATCTGGAAAAGATTAGTTAAGTCTAGTCTCGCTAAGTTTAATCTTTTTTATGAGCGGTTTGGGATTAAGTTTGATGAAATAAAGGGAGAGAGTTACTATGCCAAGCGGGGCGCCGAGATCGTAAAGGAGGGGCTTTCAAAGGGTCAGGTCGAGATTGAGGATGGGGCGGCCAAGCTGTTTTTGGGAAAGGAGGATGCTTTGGTTATCAGAAAATCAGACGGCTCCAGCATCTATTCTACCAGAGATCTGGCAGCCATTGAGGAGCGCGCGCGGAAATATAATCCAGAAAAAATTATTTATGTTGTCGGACAGGAGCAAACGGACTATTTTAGAAAACTTTTTTTGGCGGCGCGCAAACTCGGATTAGCCCCTATCGAGACCGAACTTATTCATCTGCCGTTTGGATTTTATATTAAGGCGGAGGACAAGAAAAAGCTTTCCAGCCGCCAAGGGGCGGAGGGGGTGGAGGATTTGCTGAAACTGTCCACGGAGCATTTTAAGGACGAGCGCGTGGCGCTCGGTTCGATTTTTTTTAACGAGATCAAGAAGGAGAGGCGTTTCCCGGTAGAATTTTATGCTGATCTAAATAAAAATATCAAGGAGTTTGAGAATGGAGGCGGCGCCTATGTCATGTACAGCGCGATCCGGGCCAAGAGTATCTTGAGGAGATATGAGGGGGTTAATCCAGACAATCCATTCCCGCTCGCAGATTCGCTCGCAGAGATAGAGATCAAAATTATTAAGAGATTAAACCAGTTTGACGAGGCGCTTTTCCTTTCAGCGGCGCGCAACGAACCGTCGGTCTTGACGGAATATTTACTGCGCTTGGCTCAAGATTATAACTACTATTATGAAAATTTTAAAGTGCTTGAAGATGGCAAGCTCTTGCTTCCGCATCGGTTTATCATTACCCAAAAAGTGGCTGATATGCTAGAGAAGGGTCTTAAGATCTGCCATATCTATCTGCCGGAAAGAATGTAAGCCGTATCTTTAATTCAATGTCTCAATTAGCCTTATATCGCAAATACCGTCCTACCGCTTGGAAAGATGTGCTCGGCCAAGAGCATGTGGTGGATGTCATTTTGGGTTCATTAAAAAATGTTGGCGTTTCTCACGCTTATCTTTTTTCCGGTCCGCGCGGCACCGGTAAAACAAGCGTGGCGCGGATCTTGGCCGCAGAAGTTGGTTGTGTGGGGTATGATTTATACGAAATGGACGCGGCTTCCAACCGTGGCATAGAAGATATTCAAAGTCTTAAGGAGGCCGTATCTACTCTGCCCTTCGAATCCGCTTACAAAGTCTACATTATCGACGAAGTACACATGCTATCGAGACCCGCTTTTGATGCTTTGCTTAAGACCATTGAGAGTCCGCCTAGTTTTGTGATTTTTATTTTAGCCACCACCGAACTGCATAAGGTGCCGGAGACCATCATCTCGCGATGTCAACATTTTTCATTTAAGAAGCCGAGCGAGGAGTTGCTGAAAAAAATGATTTTGGAAGTGGCCAAGAGCGAAGGGTATGAGATAGAGAAAGAGGCGGCCAGTCTCATGGCCATGCTTGGGGACGGCTCTTTTCGGGACGCGCACGGCATTTTACAGAAAGTAATCGGCGCAAGCGGTGATTTATCTTTGCCTGCTTCTTTAGTCCTGAAGGTGACAGGTTTGCCGGATGGCAAAATCGTAGAAAAGATTATCAACGCGGTCGTTTCCAAAGACACAGAAGCGGCGCTTCTTCTTGTCAAGAAAGCCGTGGATGCCAATATAGACATGAAAGTTTTTATCAAGCTTCTCTTGCGCACTTTGCGGTTGGTCATGCTCAATGTCTACGCGCCCGCCATTTTAAAAGAGCTAGATGAAGAGCTCTCTCCCGATCGGCGATTATTTTTTGAAGAGATGAAGCCTTTTGTCGGCAAGACCATAAACTCTTCTTTACTGCTTTCGCTTATTGAAGCTTATGAAAAGATTGACCAGACCAGTCTTCCCCAACTGCCTCTCGAGCTTGCTCTCATCAAAATAATTGGGCAAGATAAGTAGATATGTGCCTCATCGGCACATCCGCCGATGAGGCGGATTGCGGGATCGTCTAATGGTAGGACATCGCCCTTTGGAGGCGAGTATCTTGGTTCGAATCCAAGTCCCGCAGTAATTGATCCGTACCCCATAAAGTG
>CAYJVD010000011.1:2044-11059 GCA_964373585.1 uncultured Candidatus Saccharibacteria bacterium | reverse complement strand
TTTTGGGTATGGCGAAATCCACTTGATTGGTGGCTAAGGTGAACTCCCGGCCGATGGCGCTCCACACCTCTACATCTATCTTTGGCCCGTAAAAGGCAGCCTCGTCGGTTATCTCGACATGAGGAATAGCCGATTCTTTCAGAACTTGGCGCACCATAGATTCAGTTTTTAGCCACATCTCCGGTTCGTTGATGTATTTCTGGCCGAGCTTTTTAGGGTCGTGCGTGGAGAAGCGCATCTGGTATCTTTCAATGCCGAAAATTTTGAATTAGTGGAGATACAGATCGTTTACTTTTTTAAATTCATCCGCGAACTGATCCTCGGTGCAATATATGTGAGCGTCATTCATCTGAAGCATGCGGGTGCGCATTGTGCCAAAAAGCTCTCCTGACTTTTCGTGTCTGTACACTGTGCCGTATTCGGCAAGGCGCATGGGCAGATCGCGGAAACTCTTTGGGCTGGCGGCGTAAATTTTGTGGTGATGAGGACAGTTCATGGCTTTCAGATAATAGTTGCCTCCCTCGTACTCCATGGGAGGAAACATGCTCTCTTTGTAATAGGGCAGGTGGCCGCTTTTTATATACATAGACTCTTTAGCGATGTGAGGGGTCCTGACGCGCTGGTAACCCATCTTAAATTCCGTCTCTCTGGCCAGTTTCTCGAGCTCTTCTACCAGCACTGTCCCTCGGGGGAGCCAAAGCGGTAGTCCGGGGCCCACATCCTCGTCAAACGTAAAGAGGGAAAGCTCTTTGCCAAGCTTGCGGTGGTCTCTTTTTTCCGCTTCGATCTGTGTTTTTCGATAAGTTTCCAAATCCGGTTTGTTGTTGAACGCCAGACCATAGATTCTGGTCAGCATTTTATTCTTTTCATCTCCTCTCCAGTAGGCTCCGGCGATTGAAGAGAGAATGAAGGCTTCGGGATCTATTTCTTTCGCGTCCTCGACATGTCCGCCTCGACACAGATCAGTGAACCCCTTCTCTGTCGGACCCGATGTGTAAAGGGTGATTTTTTCTCCCTTTTCTGAAATATCGGCAATTAGTTCCAGTTTATATGGATTAGTTTGAAAATATTTTTCGGCTTCCTCTCTGGGCATTTCTTTGTGTGTAAACGTGCTCCATGTTTTAAGAATCTCTCGCATCTTGGTTTCGATTTGGGGCAGGTCGCCTTCTGTAATAGGTGTCCTAAAGTCAAAGTCGTAATAAAAGCCGTCATCTATAGCCGGTCCGATACTGTGTTTGGTGTCTGGCCAAAGATCGAGGACGGCAGCTGCCAAAAGATGGGCCAGCGAGTGGCGGATTTTTTGCAGATGGTCGTCTCTTTCAAACATGATATTCAATCATATCAAAAATTATTTAGTTTTGCTATAATAGAGATCGATATGGGTAATTATGAGATTTTGCCGCGAAACGGTGAATGCGCGCTTAGGGTGAATGGCAAGAATCTTAAGGAGCTGTTTGGCGCCGCTTTGCTCGGAATGTCCAAAATGATGAAGGAAGTGGAAGATGACGAGATGAACGGAGCGAGCATAGAGAAAAACTTGACCATGAGCGCGCCGGAGTCAACCCTCCTTTTGATCGACTTCCTTTCGAAAGTGCTTAGCGACTCCTACGAGCACGATATTCTTTATACGAAGGTAAAGTTTGAGCGGTTAGACGAGATTTCTCTCAAAGCTAAACTATACGCTATGAATGTTGATTTTTTCGATCAAGAACTCCGAGGAATAAATTACGATCGAGTGGAGATCAAGAAAAATGAGGCCGGTCTCTTCGAGAGTGTCATAAGTTTTGATGTCTGAAAAGAAAATTTATTTAGCTTTGATTCCATCGGATGATTTTATCATGGCATTGAATGAATGGAAAAAGCACTGGACGCACCTGCCGGTCAGATGGATGGCCAATGAGGATCTGCACATTACCATCATTCCACCGTGGTATGAAGCGAATGTCGCTAGGATAAATAAAATAGTTGCCGATTTTAAGTCCCATTATCAAGAGGCCATTCGGCTTTATTTTAACTATGTCAGTTTTGGTCCCAGCAACAAACATCCGAGGCTGATCTGGACGGAGGGGGTAGCTCCCGAAAAAGTGATCTCACTAAAAAAAGAGCTTGAAACGGCTTTCGGCATAGCGGATGGTGGACAATCGCTTCGTCTGCATATGACCCTTGCTCGCTTTGATGAAAAAGAGTTTGCCAATTTTCCCGTTCAAGATATCAGTCAAAATGTGGAGTGGCCCTGCCTCGTCAAAGATATCGTTCTTAAAGATTCTTGATGGCCTCGACTATTATCGACACATCGTTGTTGCGATTCGAGACCTTGCCTCTTATGGCGACGCAGTTTTCGAGTTTGAGCAGCTCTTTAAATTGACTGTATGTTCGTGGGAATATGACGGCCTCAATCCCAGCTGTGAAATCAGCGATTTTAATGAAAGCCATCTGGTCGCCGTTTTTTGTATTTACCGTACGCACATTTTCAATTAAACCAGCTATGACTACCGGCGTGCCTTCTCTTTGACTTTTTATTTTTTCGATAGTCTGATCGTGCCTCTCGAATTTTTCCTTGTACTGGTCGAGCGGATGACCAGAGATGTAAAGGCCAAGCAGCTCTTTTTCCCAAGAGAGTTTTTCCATGAGACTGGCCGGAGGCGTCTCTTTTAGATGCAGTTTAGGCAGATATGCTTCCCCTTGGAGCAATCCGAATAAAGAGTTTTGGTTGACATCCTGCTGACTTCCCTCTCGATTATAATTTAAAGCCTCTTCGGTGTTTTGCAGTAAGAGCCCTCGTTCTCCCAGATTATCCATGGCGCCGGATTTGATAAGCGCCTCCAGCGATTTTTTGTTGAGATTTTTATGTTTGACTCGGTCTAAAAATTCCGAGAAAGAGGCGTATTTTCCACCACTCTCTCTTTCATTGATTATGGCGCTCGCGATCTCATTGCCCAGATTTTTTATGCTAAAAAGGCCAAAGCGAATTTTGTCCCCCGCCACCTCATCCTTAATCAGGGTGAAATCTCCAAAGCTTTCGTTTACATCGGGGGGCAAGACCGGAAGAGCCATTCTCTGGCATTCGGCTATGATGATGGCCACCTCATCTACATCCCCGGATTCAGCCGTCAGGACGGCCGTCATGTATTCAGATGGAAAGTTGGCTTTCATGTAGGCTGTTTGGTAAGCCACTTTGCCGTAACTCGCGGCATGCGCTTTGTTGAATCCGTAAGCGGCGAACGGTTCAATGAGGTGCCACAGCTCGTCTGCTTTCTCTTCGTCCAGTCCGTGCGCCACGAACCCCTTGAGCAGCTTTTCTTTCTGGGCCGCCATCTCTTTGGGAATTTTTTTACCCATGGCTTTGCGCAGTTTATCCGCTTCAAGCCATGTGTAGCCGGCGAGGTGGATGGCGATCAACATGACATCGTCCTGATAGGTGATCAAGCCGTAAGAGTTTTTCAGAATATCTTTCATCCTTGGGTCAAGATAGTTTACTGAACTTGGGTTGTGTTTCCTTCTTACATATTCCGGAATAGATTCAATCGGTCCCGGTCTGTAGAGAGCCACCATGGCGTTGATATCATGAATGGTGGAGGGTTTGAGATCTTTCAAATATTTTGTCATGCCTGATCCGTTTAGTTGAAAGAGCCCCATGGTTTCGCCCTTAGCCAGCATCTTATAGGTTTTCAAATCATCTACTGGAATATTTTCAATATCAATAGCTGTGCCGTTTGTCCTTTTGACTATTTCAACCGCGTCTCTCAATATGGCCAAGTTTCTGATACCTAAAAAATCAAACTTAAGTAAGCCTATCTCCTCCACGCTATACATATCGTACTGGGTGATGATTTTTCCCCCCTTAGGATCAAGCTGGGTGGGCACGAACTCAATCAAGGGTTCCGGCGCGATGACCACTCCCGCGGCGTGGACCGAGATGTGGCGCACGCATCCCTCGAGCCGTTTAGATAGATCGATGATCTCCTTGACCTCTTCTTCTTTTTCATAAGCTTCTTTTAGTTCGGGGGTTAGCTCTAAAGCTCGTTCGATCGTCATGGGAAAGCCTTGAGAACCGATCGGGATTAATTTGCTAATGCGATCGCCCAAAGTGTAAGGCTTGCCGAGAGCGCGCGTTACATCGCGCACGGCGCCCTTGGCGAGCATGGTGCCGAAGGTGCCGATCTGGGCCACCTTATCCGCGCCATATTTTGCTTTTACATATTCGAGCATTTCATCTCTGCGGTTGTCGGCAAAGTCCATGTCGATATCTGGCGCCGAAGGTCGTTCCGGATTAAGAAATCTTTCAAACGGCAGTTCGTATGCGAGCGGATCAACATTGGTGATGCGACAAAGATATGTTACCAGCGATCCTGCCACAGATCCTCGAACGTTTGTCAAGATATTGTTAGCGCGGGCAAAATTCATTAAGTCAGCTACCACTAGAAAATAGGGGGCATAGCCTTTGTCTTTGATGATTTTCAATTCGTAGCTGATCCTAGCTTCTATTTGCTGGTTTTGAGAAAGAGCTCTTGCTGATATGCCGTCAAGCACTAGTTTTATTAACTCATCATCCGCGTTAACTCCGCTTGCTAATTTCAAATCCGGAAAGACCCAGCCGCCAAGTGGTATTTCTATATTACATCTCGCGCTGATCTTTAGCGTGTTTTCTATGGCCTCCGGCATTTCTCTGAAATATTCCTTTGCCACTGTCGGACTGATGAATGAAAAATCTTCCTCGTCAAAAGAAAAGCGATCACCGTCTCCGAAGTCCGTGGCGGTCTGGACCGCCAGTAGCGTCTCGTGGGCTTTTTTATCTTCCCGCGCTATGTAGTGGGAGTCTTGGGTAGCCACAAGCGGCACGCTCATTTTCTTAGAAAGGGCCATAATACCATTTTTAATTTCATCAAAGCGCTCTATGTGGGGATGATGCATGATTTCCAGAAAATAGTTGTCCGGCCCAAAAATATCCAAATGCTCGCGGATTATATTTTCCGCTTCCGCTTGATCTTTTTTCCAGAGCGCTTTTGAAAGCTCGCTGCCGAGACAGCCGGAAAGACAGATGAGACCTTGGGAGTGTTCGCGCAATATTTCCTTGTCAACGCGCGGCTTGTAGTAGTAGCCTTCCAGATGAGATTTGGTAACGAGCTTAACCAGATTTTTATACCCCGTGTAATCTTTGGCCAGCAGTGTCAGATGATATCTTTTGTTGTCCACATTGGCCTGCTTGTCGTGGCGGGTGCGGTTGGCCACATAGGCTTCGAGGCCGATGATGGGCTTGATGCCCGACTCTTTGCACTTTTTGTAAAACTCTATGGCGCCGTAAAGATTTCCATGATCTGTCAGCCCGATGGCAGGCATGTCATATTTTTTGGCAAGGTCTACCATTTCGTCAATTTTGGAGAGACCATCAAGAAGGCTATAATGGCTGTGCGTGTGGAGATGAACGAACGACATGAATGTATTTTAGTCCATAAAGCCACAAAGTCCATGAGTTGGTTAAGTTATGTGTACGTAGATTATGAAGTTCGATATCGTCAAATACGCAAAAAATTAAACCACTACTTTTTGGGTAGTGGTGGCGCGCGGGAGGTGTATCAGTCGTTCCGTTCAGGCGGAACAACTTTGCAAAGTTCGGGACCTGTCAGCTAAAAGAGTCAGTGCTGTGGTACTACAATTCACCTTGAGGGCACTTTGCCGATATCATCCCGCGCATTATGTAGTCTAGCAGTTTTAATTTTGTTTGCAAATTAGTTGTTGATAAGTTAGCATTGACGGCATGGTCAATCGCATGCGTCATACCCGAGCCCATCGGGACAACAGGAGATCTCATCACGCGCTTGCAAGCAGCTTTTTAGGCTTGTGCGATAAATGTAATAAACCCAAGTTGCCCCACAGACTTTGCTTGAATTGTGGCAATTATCATGGCAGGGAAGTGGTCGATCTGGTGGCGAAGCTTGCCAAAAAAAATAAAAAAAGCCAAAATAAGAGCAATCAATAAGCTCTTTTTATGGCCAATCGACATCTATCAAGAAGCATTGTCCTCCAGTCTCTTTTTGAGTGGGATTTTCGATCGTATGCGGATAGCGAGATCGGTCTTATCTTAGAGAGAAATTTGAGAGAGTTTGCTCCGGGCATGAGTGAGAGCCATTTCGTCAAAGAGTTGGCTGAAAATGTTTTAAACAGCAGAGAAAAGATTGACTCTGTGATTGAAAAGGCCGCTCCCGAATGGCCCCTCGCCCAGATATCCATTGTGGACCGGAATGTCTTGCGCATCGGCCTTTATGAACTGCTTTTGGGCAAGCGGGAAGAAGTGCCAGCCAAGGTGGCCATTAACGAAGCCATTGAACTGGCTAAAACATTTGGAGGCGAAACCAGCGGGAAATTTGTGAATGGAGTGCTCGGCACTATTTATAAAGAGATTGGCGAGCCCGGCAAAGAGGAAACCAGCTCCAAGAGAAAGAAGAAAGATATGCCGCTTGATAAGCTGGCAGGAGCGCTGGTGATCGCGAGGGAAGAGGGTGAGACCTATGTAGCACTGGTGCACGATGTATTTGGTTACTGGACTTTGCCGAAAGGAGGAATCGAAGAGGGGCTCTCTGAAGTGGATGGCATGATGAGAGAGATCTGGGAAGAGATAGGCCTGCGGGTCAAGTCCCGCGGCGAGATTGGTCGCAACGAATATATCGCTTCCGATCCGAGCCGGGGCAAGGTCAGAAAACAGGTGATTTATTTTCTGGCGGAGAGCGACATGGGTCCTCTCAATTTGAAAATTTCGGGTGGCTTAGACAGCGCGCGCTGGTTCCCGCTCTCCGCGCTTTCAGATCTTGAGATGTACGATGATGTTCGCCCGTTGGTGGCCAAAGGTATTAAGCTCATGTTAAAAAAGTAAAAATGGTATTTCAATCGCAAAATTGTCAGTCTAGGGTCGGGGTTGATTTTCGAAACCAAGATCTTCTGAAGCAGGCGTTCATCCACCGCTCTTACATAAATGAAAATCCAAGCGAGTCGTTGTCTCATAACGAGCGACTTGAATTTTTAGGGGACGCGGTGCTTGAGTTGATCGTGACTGATTATCTTTACCATAAATTTCCCGACAAAGCGGAAGGCGAATTGACAGGATTGCGCAGCGCGCTCGTCAATACGAACACCATCTCGGAAGCCGCCTCGAGGATCGGCATGAACGACTTTTTATTGCTGTCGCGCGGTGAAGCCAAAGATACCGGCAGAGCCCGCCAGTATATTTTGGCCAACACTTTCGAGGCCCTGGTGGGAGCGATTTATCTTGATCAAGGTTATGAACAGGCGAGGCTTTTTGTGGAGAAGCATATTTTTCCGTTGACAGAGAAAGTGATCTCTAAACATTTATGGGTGGACGCCAAAAGCTATTTTCAGGAGAAAGCCCAAGAAACGCGGGGCGTGACTCCCACCTATGGAGTGTTAAGCGAAGTGGGGCCGGATCATGCTAAGCAGTTTACGGTCGGCCTTTATATCGGCAATGAACTGGTAGTGGAAGGCAGCGGCCACTCGAAGCAAGAGGCGGAGCAGGACGCGGCGCGCAGGGGATTAGAAAAAAACGGATGGAATAAATGATGCTTAAAGAGCTGGAGCTTTCCGGCTTCAAATCTTTCGCCCAGAAGACTAATCTTACTTTCGACGCTTCCATCTCAGCAGTGGTAGGTCCGAATGGGGCTGGCAAATCGAATGTAGCGGAGGCTTTGCGTTGGGTTTTAGGCGAGCAATCGCTCAAATCGCTGCGCGGCAAAAAGGGCGAGGATCTGGTCTGGAACGGGTCGAAGAGCATACCCCAAGCCGGTCGGGCGCGCGTAAAAGTCACTTTCGATAACAGCTCGAAGAGAATCAATTTAGACTATGAAGAAGTCAGGATCGAAAGGACGGTGTTCAGAGACGGCGTCAATCAGTATTTATTAAACGGCACCCAAGTCAGGTTGAAAGATGTAATAGAGGTTTTGGCTAGTCTGGGTTTGGGGGCGTCCAGTCACCACATCATCAGCCAAGGCGAGGCTGACCGCATCCTCACTGCCTCTCCGGAAGAGAGAAAAAGCATGCTGGAAGATTCGCTTGGCTTAAAAATATATCAGTACAAAAAAGAGGAGAGCGCCAAGAAGTTGGAAAAGACAGAAGAAAATAAAAGAAAGGTAGAGGCGTTGCGTCTCGAGCTCGTGCCTCATCTGAAATTTTTAAAACGACAGATGGAAAAATTGGCCAAAGGAGATCGTCTGCGCGAGGAGTTGAAAGATATGTACGCGGAATATCTGGCCAGAGAAAGAGAGCATCTCGATAGCGAGAGAGACAGGCTCTCAAAAAGAGAGCTGGAATTAAAAAATGATCTCGGTTTTGTGCGCCAGGAGATAGCAGATAGCGAACAGGAGATCATGAAAACGACTGGCGGGGAAGATGGGCCGGTCTGTAGATTTTGTGGTCAAGTCATCAGCAAAAAAAGAGAAGTGAGGCCGACTGATTTTAGCCAATATGCCAAATTGCAGGACAAAAAAAGCGAGTTGCAGTCCGAGTACGCTCGATTGGAAAGCGAGAAAGAGACGCTCCGCTTCTCGGAGCAGGATTTTAAGGGGATGATCGGAGAAGGCATCGCCTCTCTCGGCAGGTCGATAGCTGATTACCGAGAGAAAGATGTCACTCGGATTTACCACCGCGAAGAACAGCTTGAATTGAAAAGAAAGATTGAAAAGACAAAAATCAGACTCGAAGAGATGGGGGTGAGCGGGGAAGACGTGCTCTCAGAATATAAACAAGCAAGCGACAGGGACAATCATTTTGAAAAAGAGCTTAATGATCTCAATCAAAGCGCTTTGACGCTTTCAGGCATCATGAGGGAGCTCTCCGCTAAGATTGAAGAGGAGTTTGCTTTAGGTTTAGAAAAAATTAATAAGGAGTTTAACTATTTCTTTTCGCTCATTTTTGGAGGAGGCAGCGCGTCGCTTGCTTTGGTAAGAGAGGACGAAAAAACGGGTCTGGATGTCAGCCTTTCTTTGCCTCACAAGAAAATTAAGAGTCTGG
>CAYJVD010000011.1:0-2034 GCA_964373585.1 uncultured Candidatus Saccharibacteria bacterium | reverse complement strand
CCGATCTAAGGGCGCTTACTTCCATTGCTTTGCTTTTTGCCATGTCGCAAGTTAATCCGCCGCCCTTTATGGTGCTAGACGAGACGGACGCGGCGCTTGATGAATCCAACTCTCGCAAGTATGGCGAGATGCTCGAGGCGCTTTCGCGCCATTCGCAACTGGTGGTGATTACACATAACCGCGAGACCATGTCGCGAGCTGGCATTCTTTATGGGGTTACCATGGGTCCCGATGGCGCCTCCAAAATCCTCTCCGTCAAGATGGAATAACTCTGCGTAACCTCACTAACATGGAGAACTACCGAAGAGCGTCGAGTAGGTCTTGTTCAGGAAAACCCCACTCGAGAAGCTTCTTGAAAATTTTGAGGTTGATATAGATATGGAGACTTCTTTGCAAGGTGTACTTTTTGTTTGTTTTTGGGTTGACGACAAGACAGTGACTTCCTTTTCCGCGACTGCAATCTACAAGTAAGCCCAACTTTTTACACGCTCGGATCCAGTCCTTTTGCGTATAGTCAGAAAGGCCCCGTGCTCTCATGCAGGTTGGTATTCGGGCGAAAGTTCAATGCGTTCCGTATAGGTAATTGTGCTTCTCTGGAGGAGATGATTTTTTGTATCTGTTGGTGAAACACCAAAGTAGGTAAAGATGGCGTCTTTCAACATATCATCCATTTCTGCAACATTCGTGCCTCCCGTGATCATCCCGTCTACATTTTTTGATTCCGCAACCCATCTTCCATCCGAATAGATCTCAACCGCAAATTCGACACCGTCCAAGGACTTGAGCGACTGGGCAAATGCATTCAGTTTGTTTTTTCTCCTGTCCATCATTGACATGCATTGATCCTACCACATTTTTTCTTTCGTCGCAAATTTCCTGGTTCCCTAAACATTCGTGCGGGAGATAGCCACAGATGAATATTCCTTGGACAAGTGGAATAGTGTGGTGTGATGTTAGGCTGGCTAATCTCGCATTTCTCGTAAATACATAAACCAGAAAGGAGCGTGGTGAACAAAAAAGCGGTTGGTTATCCAAAGATAACCAACCGCTACGGAGTGGGTGCGGAGTGGGCGCGGAAAGTGGAGGCTTATCCTTTGGCGCCCTGGGTCCTCATCGAGACCCGTTCCGTGTACTCCTGCCACCTCTTGACCATTCTCACCCATTCCACGCGCATTCGCGAGTGAGCAATGGCCATTGCGGGTGCGAGTATCGGATCTGAATTCTCGAGCACAAAGCGCTCGATTGCCTGACACTGCATCTCTATGCCAGAAAATCTGCGCGTGAGCGCCATGTACTCTTTGTTTCCGCTCGTAGGATCTGACGCTTCCAGTGCCCATCCGAGTTCGTCGGAGAACGCGTGGAGAACGTCCCCTTGAACCATGAAGATCCCGACTCCGACGTCGGTTGCAAGAAACGCCGGACGAAGAGCGGGTGGGGCTGGCCTTTTCTCCGGCTTCACACTCAACGGAGAAGCCACCAGCCTGAAACACCCACCCATGACGGGGGGACGGTTCATCCCCTCGAATGTGTAGCCGATCATGTAGTTCTCACCCGGTGGGGCGAGTTTCTCTTCATGAGTCCTGTTGTCGCGGTACGTTCCCGCGACCCAGCCGAACTCATCTTGCAGAGGGGTTTTCTCTGTCTCTCTCGCGATCGTTCCGAGCATACTACCAAGGCCGCCAGCATCGATCTTGTAGAGAAGGAGGCTGCGCGGGGTTTCCGGTTTCGACTTGTAGTCGATCCGGATCGGAACGGGCCGCCCGATCTCGATGGAGTCATCTGTCCCCGGGGACAAGATGACCACTGAATCGACCACGGAAACCTGTACCAGCGGGGTCACAGGGACCTCTTCCGCGTGTCCGACTCCCGCGCACACTAGAACCGTCAAGAACAGTAGCGTCTTCACGTCTCTCCTTTCTCCCACACACTCGGTGTGAGAATCTGAGCTAGGTTATATAGCATTAAACTAATTATGTCAAGCTCTCCGTAATCCACTGTAGTTGTCTAACGATCGTTTTGGGGATATATAAATTT
>CAYJVD010000010.1:12192-12551 GCA_964373585.1 uncultured Candidatus Saccharibacteria bacterium | reverse complement strand
CACTTTATGGGGTACGGATCAATTACTGCGGGACTTGGATTCGAACCAAGATACTTGCCTCCAGAGGGCAATGTCCTACCGTTAGACGATCCCGCAATTTGCCTTTTCGGCTAATTATTTTTTTTGACCACTTTTTTTCACCGCCGCTTTCATGAAAGCTAAAAATAGGGGGTGAGGATTTAATGGACTAGACTGGAACTCGGGATGGAACTGAGTGCCTAAAAAGAACGGGTGCGCCTTGGGAGCTAGCTCCACGATCTCGGCCAACACTCCATCGGGCGACATGGCCGAAAAAGTTAGGCCAGCTTTAGATAAATCCGCTAGGTACTCCGGATTGATTTCATAGCGATGGCGGTGCC
>CAYJVD010000010.1:10744-12182 GCA_964373585.1 uncultured Candidatus Saccharibacteria bacterium | reverse complement strand
GGCGGTGCCTTTCCTCAATTTTGCTCTTGGCGTAGGCGGTCTCGGCCAGACTACCCTTTTTCAACTTGGCAGAATAGGTTCCCAACCTCATGCTACCACCGTAGTCCCTGTTTCTCAAATGGGCGAGCTGTTCCGGCATGATGTCCACCACCGGATGAGTGGTGGCAGGATTGATCTCGGTAGTGTGGGCGTCAGCCCAGCCTAAGACATTGCGCGCGTACTCCACCACGGCCAGTTGCATGCCGTAACACAGTCCGAGGTAAGGGATCTTATATTCTCTCACATATTTAATGGCGATAAGCTTACCAAGCACTCCCCGCCCGCCAAACCCGCCCGGCACAATCACTCCGTCAAAATTGATGAGCTCAAAAGTTTTCTTAGCCTCTTCCTCATAATCAGTGGAGTCGAGCCAGACTAGTTCTGCCTTCACGCCAAGCGCCGCGGCGGCGTGTTTTAATGACTCAATGATAGAAATATAAACATCCGCCAGAACAAAATCGCCTGTCTTAAAATATTTACCGATCATTCCAACCTTCACTTTCTTTTTGGCCCTTCTCTGTCTATCCACCATGTTCCGCCAGGCGCCCAAATCAGAACCGTTTTTACCTTTCAAATCGAGCAGCTTAAGAATAGTGGTCGATAAACCATCCTTTTCAAAATTAAGCGGCACTTCGTAAATACTCTCCACATCCGGCGCTGAGATGATGCGTTCCACATTGATGGAAGCCGCGTCGGCAATTTTTTCCTTGCGCCTGGTATCGAGCGCGCGCTCGGCGCGCGCCACGATGATGTCAGGATGCACGCCGTAAGAGTTAAGCGTGCGCACTGCGTACTGAGTGGGCTTGGTTTTCATTTCGCCGAGCTTTCCCGGAATGGGTAAATAGCTAACCAACACAAAGATAGCGTCGTCCGGATTTTTTAACTTAAGGATACGAGCTGCTTCGATAAAAAGAATATTCTGGTATTCACCGACGGTACCTCCGATCTCAATGACGGTAATATCGGCTTTGCTTTTCTTGACCGATACCTCGATGCGCTTCAGGATCTCCTGCGGGATGTGGGGCACCGCCTCCACGCATTTACCGCCGTAACCAAGATTTCTTTCCCTTTCGATAACGGTCTTGTACACCATACCGGTGGTCATGTAATTTTCCGACCCGAGACGAAGATCCATAAACCGTTCGTAATTCCCCATATCTTGATCGCATTCGAGACCGGAGGAGAGCACGAACACCTCGCCATGCTCGCCCGGATTCATGGTACCGGCGTCCACATTGAGGTACGGATCAATCTTGATGGGATTTACCTTAAAACCCCGCGCCTGTAAAATCTTACCGATTGAGGCCACGGTCACCCCCTTGCCCACCCCGGACATCACTCCGCCCACCACAAAATGATATTTGTGCTTTTTTACCCTCCTGGCGATTCTAGCACAATC
>CAYJVD010000010.1:0-10734 GCA_964373585.1 uncultured Candidatus Saccharibacteria bacterium | reverse complement strand
ACAATCAAGCCTTCATCCAAAATGTTTGGCTAAAGTATTTCCAATCGAGCTTTTGCAAAACGGATAAGCTCGCCATAGACTTGCTCCGCGCTAACGCGAACGCTCCTTAATTGCCCACCAATCCTCCGTAACAGTTCGAAAGTCTTCGGCCGCTTGGCTCACTAAATTGAGCAGCCGAAGATAAAGATTGCGATCCTTAATCACAAGCGGAATACCTGTCCGCAGTATCTCTGACGCAAGTCCAGCTGGAGCGCGATTGAGCACGACTAGGTCGGTATTTTGGCCGGCCACTCTGTCGAGATCAAGCCAGAGCGAATCTTCTCCATAATCCAGATTAGTCTCCCATTCCAGTTCGCCGCTCTCTGGCCTAAAATAGACAGCCACATCCAGATCAGATTCAGAGATTTGTCTGCCTTTGGCATATGAACCAAAAAGAAACGCCATGCTGACCTCTGCTCTTTTTTCAAAAAAATTCGCTAGTTTCTCTATCATGCCTAATCTGTTAGATTTTAAGATATCGTCTGACGGCCAAAAGGCTCGAGAAGGAGCCGAGGATTACGCCGGTAACCAACAATAAACCAAAAAGTTCTAAAAAATTATCGACATAGAATCGGTAGAGATTAAGACCGCCAAAAAAATTCTCGGTCACCCGCCCCACCCAGATAGTGGTGGGGTAAAGTGCCAGCATGATGATGAAAGCCGATATCACGCCGTACATGATCCCTCCGACGATGAAAGGGCCGCGCACATAATTATTAGAAGCGCCTACCAAACGCATAACCGAAATCTCTTCCCGCGCCGTATAAATAGCCAAACGAATGGTGTTAAATGTCACGGCCATGGCCATAATCACGAACAAAATGGCGATAGCCAGCCCCATGCGCTCGCTCGAATCGATCATCTTATTTAATCTGTCGATGATAATTTTATTCTGACGGTAGTTCACTTTGTCTACCACAGAAACTCCCGCTTTAGATAAAGCCTGATCGCCTTCTAAAAACTTGGCGATGCTTTCATACTGGGAAGGCTCTCTGGCTTTGATATTTAAGATGGCGCCCAGCGGATTGGTGCCGATCTCTTCGAGCGACTGCATAATTAGCGAATTTGATTTATGTCTTTCTTTAAAATCTTCCAAAGCTTTGGCGCGCGGGACATACTCCGCTATTTTTACTTCGGGAAGTTTTTCTATCAACGCTTTCAGATTTAAGATCTCTTCTTCAGGCGCGTCCACCCGAAAATAGACATTCACATCCACCTTATCTTTAATCTGGCCGAGAGTGGAGTCGAGCACCTGCCTCCCCATATAAAGAGAAGCGATCACGAACAAAGCCGCGCTCATCACCAAAAGTGAAGTGAACGACACTACCCCGTTGCGCCAGAAATTGATGAAGCCGGATTTAAATATTCTTTTGAGTTTAACTAAAAACATTAGAGCACATATCTCCCTTCTTTATCATCCCTCACCAGCTTGCCTTTGTCCATGGTAATGACCCGCCGGCCGAGCGCGTCGATCACCCCCTTGTTATGAGTAGTCAAGATGACGGTGGTGCCAAGCTCGTTGATCTTTTTTAAAATCTGAATAACTTCAAAAGTGTTGATGGGGTCAAGATTGCCCGTAGGCTCGTCGGCCATGAGCAGTTCCGGCTGATTGATGATGGCCCGGGCGATTGCCAAACGCTGTCTTTCGCCGCCTGAAAGCTCATGCGGGAAGTTCCAAGCTTTGTTTTCGAGCCCCACCAGCTTAAGCACCTCGGGCACATTGTTATCAATCTCGCTATCCTTTTTGCCGGCCGCTTCCATGGCAAAAGCGATATTTTCATACGAAGTCTTGCCGGAAAGCAAGCGAAAGTCCTGGAAAATAGTGCCGATCCTACGCCGAAGTTTCGGAATAGCGCTCCGTTTTAGGGCGTTCACGTCAATAGATTCAAAAAAGATCTTGCCTGAAGTGGGCTTCTCTTCGGCCAGAAGCAACTTAAGCAAAGTGGTCTTGCCCGCGCCCGAGTGGCCTACGATCGAAAGAAACTCACCGGCCGTAATGGAAAAACTGATGTCGCTCACGGCATGCGTCTTATCGGAATATATCTTACTTACTTTTTCAAAGTAGATCATAAAAGCTTAAAATGTAAAGCGCAAAGTGAAAAATATTTTTAATTTTGACTTGTTGTTTTGCATTTTTCGTTTTGCATTTTACACTTCATAAATTCTTTTCGGCTTCGATAAAGAGATCGAGGTCGCCATTTAAAACTGCTTCCACGTCTCCGGTCTCCGCTTCAGTGCGATGGTCTTTCACCATCTTGTATGGATGCTCAACATACGATCTGATCTGATTGCCCCATTCGATTTTAGTGGTCTTGCTGATATACATGCCTTTTTCTTTGGCCAGACGCTCCTCTTCTTTCAATTTATACAACTTACTTTTCAAAATTTCCAGTGCTTTCTCGCGATTGGCTTGCTGGGATCGCTGGCCTTCCGAGTGAACAGAGAGACCCGTCGGCAAATGCGTGAGACGCACAGCCGTCTCCCGTTTGTTCACATTCTGGCCGCCCGGCCCGCTTGATCTCGCGAACTCCACCGAAAGCTCCTCTTCCGGGATCTCCATCTTCTCGCTCTTAGGAAACTTGGGAATGACTTCCACCATGGAAAAGGAGGTGTGGCGCAATTTTTTGGCTGAAAAAGGCGAAACCCTCACCAGACGATGCACGCCGGACTCGTTTTTTAAAATACCGTAGGGACCTTGCCCCAAGCTTGCTTGCGGTGAACTTGTCGAACCCGTCGGAAAGCGATCAGTCACCTCAAATGTAATATTCCGAAAACCGCCATGATCATTTTCATTCTGATGAATGAGATACAGATCCCAACCTCGCTTGGCTACAAATTTCTGGTACATCTCAAAAAGCATTCTTGAAAAATCTTCAGCGTCATCACCACCGGCGCCAGAAAAAATTGTGACAATGGCCGGCCCCTTAAGAAGCGCTCTCTTGCCGGCGAGCTCCTCTTTGAGAGTGTTCAGTTCTTTGACCCCTTCTTGGGCCTTCAGCTTGTCCTGCCAGAAACCGGCCTGGCTCATAGCTTCCTCCAGCTGTTTAATTCTTTCTTCAATCATTTTATATATTATAGCTCAAAATTTGATATTAGTTTATAATATGGACATGAAATTTAGTTGGTATCTGATTTTACTCTCTCTGGGGGTTTTTGGAATAGCTGAAGCCCAAGGCTCCTTTCTTGAAATCAAAAACATCCGAACGCTACCGACAAGGATCGACTTAAGAGCACCCCAAGCCATTTTAAACATAAATTCCAATATAACTGGAGCCTATGGCGTCAGATCAGCTAAAGCCACAATATACCGAGACAAGGTGATCGTAAACTCTTTTCCCCTATTTGATGACGGCACTCACATGGACGGTGGTCCAAAAGATGAAACTTGGGGTAATCAGATCGATGTCAGTAAATTAAAAATAGGCAAATACGATATCTCAATCGAAGCTGTGGGCCCCAAAGGTAAAGCCACCAAGACTGTATCCGGCTCATTGGAACTATTTATGTCTGAAGAGAAAGCAGTTTCTGACTCTAAGAATAAAGGGGATGGAGCTGAAAAAATAAACGATCGAATCGAATACGAAAAAAAGGCTAAAGAACAAAGCCAAGACGAGTACGCCGCACTAGAAAGTGAGATCGACGCCAAGATTAAAGAAGGTAAAGTGGCTCATGGATCTATCTTAAAAACCGTGAGAGAAGCTCTTTCAGATGCATTAAGTTTTGTCACCCAATCAAAATACATCACCAAAGACCCAAAAAAGATTGCCGCAGCCAAGAAATATGCCAAAAAATTAATCATAAACGGACCCAGCAGTGAAAAATTAGATATTCTTTTCTTGGGTCACGGATTTTCAGAAACAAATTTAGCGGAAATAGTTAGTAAAAGTTACGATTTTAGCTTCAAGGCTTATTCTCCCTTTGCAGAAAATAGTTCCAAACTCAATATCTGGATCTTACCTATTGAAAAAGTTGGCGCTAAGCCCAAAACAGATATTATCGATTCGCTTCTTGACGCTGTAAAAGAGGCGCGTAACCTGAACCCCCAGATAGATAAAGTAGTTTTTCTCTCTAAAGACAGGTTCCGCCCCTTCGCTTTTTTCAATGGGGATTCTTTCGTCTCGTACGCTTGGGTCTCAAAGGATATTGAACGATTGGGTAGTCTCATCATGCATGAATTTGGACACTCTTTTGGTGGTCTAGCCGATGAATATGTTGAACCAGCTTTGGGAGCTCTTCCTCGTGAGCCGAACTGCTTAAAAGCAGTCCCCCAAAAATGGGCAGATGCTAGAAACACTATTCATACAAGTTTCGGTCAAGATGGTTTAACTACCAATCCGGTGCGAGATCAGGCCGGCTGTTCATATGTCATCGAGAACTCGCGACCAACCCTATCTTCCGTTATGGCAACTTCCGGATCGGATCCGTATGGAGCCATAAATGAAGACAGGCTGCTCGAAAGATTGATGCCTTACTCCCCCAAAGAAGGGTTAACCATTTTCCACCCTGAAAAAAACGGTTACGTCTTTGCTGGCGAAAATCTGATAATCCGCTGGCAGACTGAAGCTAAGGGTGTTAATGCAATTTCAGCCACAAATATCGAAACAGGCATGAGGATCGATATCATGGGATCAGATCCTGACTATAACGAAAAATATCTCAGGTGGGATGTGCCTCCAGATGTACCGACTGGAAAATACAAGCTGGAAATTGTAGCTTCAACTCCAAAATCATCTGGCAGTTTAATCTTTAACTTTATCAAAAATAAAGCCCTAAAAGGCCTTTGTGTCTCTTTAGACAAAGACCCGATTGGCGATTTTTTCAATGTCGACAAAGGGACACTCACAGTCAAAAACAAAGAGTTAGAGTATAAAGGCTCCAAATTTTTATTCATGTTACCAAAGAGTAGCCGTGACCTTTATATTGTGAAGGAGGAGTTTGGAGGTACAAAACGGATAGAGACATACTTAGACAATACAGTCGATAATCTATACCATAATTACCATAATTTAAATGGCATCAGGGTGGCCAACATCGTAACTGGCACCGAAACAAAATACAGAACAGGCAAAGTCTCAAAAATCACGAACCTTATCCCAGACTGTCCGGACTTTAGTCTGCCATTTCAAATAACTTCACCCACTAAAGGCGCCAATCTGCCCCTTAATTCTACTCAAACAATCACATGGGAAGATGGAGATCTCGAAAATCACACTTATGAGATAGTTGTTCGAGGAAAAGCTGAAGAGATCGCCTTAGGAGAAGTGATCGGCAAGGACAGTTTTAACTGGTCTATCAAAGAGCCGTTTGTGATCGGAGAAACCTATACACTGTCAATCACGAGAGATGACAAAAAAGAAGTGAGTGTATCTATCAAAGTGGTTGATGAACATATGAACCTTATTCTTACGGGTTTATGCAGTAGTCAAGCAGGTCCATCAGGCTCGTATCTAGTCACTCAAGCAGGCACTGCTCAAATCAAGGGAACTAAGTTAAATCTCTCCGAGAATATCTCAGCCCTCAAACCAAACGCGGACATAAATCTTTATCTGTTAAACTACCCATCCGGTACTCTTAACACTATCTTGATCGGGGCGTTGGTGGGTGATGAAAAGTTAAACCCGATCTATGAAAAAGAAGGGGTTAAAATCGCCACTATCACAACCGGTGACTTAGACTCGGCCACTGATGGAGGGACCATCGTCTCCATTTCCCAATCACCTTCCTGTGATTCAAGTAAGGGAGCCGTAAGTTCTTCAGATAAACTAAAATCAACCAGTCTGATAGATTCAGTGGACCCAAATGATGAAGGATTTAAGAAGAGAGACTCGTCGATCTTCCTTAAAAGACCTTAAAAAAGAGCTAGAAACTTATCTGAACTAGCGGTTCTGGATTACGCTTAAAAGTATTTTTGTGACCCTGACCTACCTTTTCACCTGCAGCTATCAGCGCATCTCGCACCTCTTTAAATTGAGCATTTGGATGTGCTTCAATATAAAGCGCCGCCGCGCCAGCCACATGGGGTGCGGCCATGCTAGTGCCATCAATACTCTTGTAACCATCATTGAGCCAAGTAGAAAGAATATTGGTGCCCGGCGCAGCTAGGTCCACTACCAAACCAAAATTACTAAACAGAGCAAAAGAATCATCAGATCCCCACTTAGTCACCAACCCCTGACTACCCGGCAGCCCATCCGTATCAGCTAAAGCCGAGACGGTAATGACTGCGTCGTCATATCCAGCTGGTACATGAAATCGAGCATCATTCGCGGAATTTCCCGCCGCCACTACATATGTCACGCCCGCATCCCTCGATCTGCATATTGCCAGATGCATCGCATCACTGTTCGATAGACCGCAATTATTGTCACTCTGACCACCCCCACCCAAACTCATATTAGCTACCTTTATATTGCCCCCATTTGCTGGAGCTTTTGAAGTGACAAAATCAATGCCACATATTACCGACTGCCAACTGCCGCTACCTGAATCACTTAATACTTTCACTGCCCAAAGCTTAGCTTCTGGAGCCACACCCACTACACCGATATCGTTATCTAGAGCAGCTACTGTGCCTGCCACATGCGTGCCGTGCCCTCCTCCATCATTAAAAGAGGCGGGAGCCACGCAGTTAGTTCCCCCCAAAATCTTACCATTAAACTCTGGATGATTAACGGAAATACCCGAATCGATCACTGCCACTTCGACTCCTTTGCCCTTAAGAGTGGACTGATCAGCCCGCACCCGCCTGATGCCAGTTGGGACTACCTCGGCGGGCTGAAACGCAAAAGCCTGGACTTTGTAATTCGGACTTATCATGAGCACTCGTTTGTCTTTTTTTAACTCTTCCAGTGTATCTTCTGAAATCTTGGCACTAAAACCTTTAAAAACCGCACTGTAAGCAAAACTAGGAGTAAGAGCATAACTTTGAGCGATCTCCTCGACATTAGGGATGGGAACGCCCGTTAATCTGCGCCACAGATTGTTCTCTTTAAAAACTACGATATACTCTCCGGGGATAGCCTCCGCTCGGTTAAGCTTAGGTTCTAAGAAACTATCTTTCTCCTCTGCCAAAACAGCCCAAAAAAAGCCGGCCGAAAATATAAATAACACAGTCAAAAGAAAAAACTTACTCATGCTTTTCATTATAACTCTTTGCTTTAAGACAAACAATACGCTAAAATTAATCTAATGAGAAAAATAGTTTTTATCTTAGTTTTCTTTGTCAGTCTTTTTGCATTCTCTAAAGCTTGGGCCAAAGAGTACACCCTCTTGATCTCTCTTAAATACAGTAGCGGAGAGAAAAACATCACTGTTTCCCAAATAGCCCTGCTTGAAGGTGAAGCGGCCACCTACCTCTATCAACCCAAAGATGGTTACCTTTTGACGGTACTTTCAGCTGAAGGCAAAGAGCTGTATATGACAAAATTCTTACTTCCCGGTCCGCCAGCGGGCACTCCGCCCAGACCCGAGTGGTTTGATGAGAAAGGCAACCAAGTGGTAATACCGGGAAAAGACGAACCCACCGGCCTGCCCAAAATCGAACAGTTGTCTCTTGATCTGACTGTCCCCTACTTTCTAAAAGCTAATTTAATCGAAATATACAATCCAAGCGGCGTCAAGATCTTAAGCGCTAATGTGCCGAAAACGCAGCTGCTGATTGATGACCTAGTCAAAAAGGAGCTGGCTCTGGAAGATGAGGCTTCAAGACTAGGTGGGGCGGAAAAAGCATTTCTTATCTTCATTATTGTAATAATCCTAGCTGTTATTCTTTTTATATTCAAAAGAAATGCGTTTCAAAGATAGGGGCTTCACGCTCATCGAACTGATAGTAGTCACTGCCCTTATAAGCCTTCTGGCTGCCATAGTTATTGGCGCAATATCCAACACCAGGTCAAAAGCCAGAGACACTAAAAGAATCCGCGATGCCAAAACTCTGCTTACCGCCATCGAACTTTACAGAAGCTCTGAAGAGGAGTTGCCGCTAAATACTGAAGACGATACAGGAGGGTGGGATCTGGGCAATATCGGTCTAGGTGCCGGAAACTCTTTCATTAAACCTCTCCTCGAAAAAAATATCCTCTCTCAACCAATCATCGAAAATGATTCCAGCTTGAGTTCCGATAGCTATCGATATCGAAGATACGATAGCGGCACCAGTTGCAACTTCGTCTTTAGTATATTGGCAATCAAACTGGAAAAACCCCATCTTGCTAACTACAACATAGACGACCAATATGACACTTGCTTTATGCCCGAAACAGGCACCCCTCCCGTGCCTCTTCTCTCAAATGATGATTGGCTAGTCTTTATGATTAAAGAGTAACTTCAGAAGAGGTTGCTTGCGACGTAGACGAGGCTGTTTCAGTAGATGTTACAGGCGGTAAGGTTACTGGCGGTTCAAAAACTGTCTGACACTTACCCGGTCGATTTTCCATCTTCCCATTCTCAATCAATACACAATAAGGCTCCTTAGTTACTTTATCGTATAGCGTAATACCGCTAGGCATTTCTGGGGTACCAATCTCAACTGTCTTTCTGACATAAAGTTCTTGGGTAGTTAACTTCTCCACAACCAAATTAACCATAGAAACAATCCCATTTTCAATTTTGATGCCGATTTGGCTTAGCAAATCTAGCAAGGAACTTAAACTAAAATTACTTGACCCAGCTTGAGCAGCCGCATTTTCATAAATGATGTAGTAACGCGGATCGACATAAAGCATGATCTGATTTTTGGAAGACTGTCCATCAAAATTTTCAAGGGCAACACCGACAGTCTCGCCACTTTGGTTAGCTTTTTTCCCGACGCCAGTCACGGAAGAAAGAGTAATTCTGTCTCCCGCCACTATTTGGCCACCTTCCAGATTCACCTTCACGGGCACGCGCCCGGATAACGCCACGGGTCGTCTATTCTCCGCCGCTTGCTTGATATCCTCCCCAAGTGTCAGATATGGAGCAGTGGAAATGACACCTAAGAGTTTAGCTGGATCATTTGCCCTCTTTAATAAAAAAGTAGTGGTTGTTCCAAGGTCAATCTGTTTTCTACTCTCCGCCTCTCCTCCTTGGGCAAGATATGTAAAAGGTTTATCACCCAAAGCCACGATATCGCCAGCTTCCACATCAGCTTCCGTGGCGTACCACTCGGCAATGTCAGAAGCATTAGCGGCACAAGTGCCAGAGGTGACGATACCGCCCGAAATACCGAGTCCGTTTAGAGTCTGACTAGCCGAACAGCCGACATTCAAACCCCCGCCCACAGAGACACCGCCGGCAAAAGTTGAAGTGGCGGTGCTGGTGGAAACAATAGCAAGGACCGTGGTAGTGCCTGTGATGACAGCTTGGCCATTAACGCCAAGGGTTGTTCCGGGCGTAGTTGTCCCGATGCCAACTCTCCCATTATCAAGAGCTGTAAGGACGGTAGTAGAAGCATTGTTAACTACTTCAAAAGCCCGCTCTGTGCCTACTCCCGGCCCCCATACAGTCAATCTTGAAGACGGAGTGGTAGTGCCAAGGGCAATTTGATCTAATATATCTATGGAAATGGCGGGGATATATCGAGCAAAAGCATCATTGCGGCCGCCTATCAAAAGCTGGCCATTATCCATAAAAATTTCCTGCATCCTGAAATCAATCGGCCCATCTATCTCCTGAAACAAAATGGATGGCGCTGTGCCAACTTGATGTAATAGCGACCTTGGAGAGGTTGTGCCTATTCCAACATTGCCTGAAGTTTGTTGGATCACGAACTGATTGGTGCCGATGGCCAGGCCGCCAGTGGAGAGAGTAGAAGTGGCAGTGGTGCTTGTGAAATTGAAAGGTGCTGATGAAAGAAGGGAGCCGCCGGTGAGAGTGAGACCGGCCGAGCTTGCGAGGCCGGCGGTGGAAAGGCCGCCCGCAAAGGTGGATGTGGCAGAGGTGTTTGTCGCGTTGAATTGAGGTGCAGTCAGAAGTCCGGTGAACACACCCGCGCCCGTGACGGATAGCGGTGTGCCGGGGGTGGTGGTGCCGATGCCGACGCGGCCATTATCTTGAATGACAAATCCGGGTATGTTGTTTGAATTAGCCGCAAGGAATGTATAGCCGCTCCCCGTACCAGCACCGGTAACCGAGAGAGACGCCGTGGGGGAAGAGGTGCCGATACCGACGCGGCCTTGGAAAAATGCGGATATGGCCTCAGTCTGAGTAGTGCTTGCAACCGAAACTGAAATTGGACCTACTGAATATAACCCTCCGGTGCCTATCTGGACGCCGTCTACTACACTAAGTCTGCTACCAATTACCGCATCGCCAAGTACCGAAAGTACCCCGGTCTGCGTAGAACCAATCTTTGCTGAGGTCGTCTCGAGCCCTGATACATCAATAATAGAAAGGGTATGCCCGTTCGAATTTGGAATGTAGGCATAACGACCAGCTACAAAAAGCTCTCGTGGACTTGAGCCGGTCGAGATTTCAGATACCAAAACTGGGGTGGTGGAGCTGGTGATGTCAATAACGGAAAGTTTATTCGTAGAAAGATTTGTACCATAGGCGTATCGGCCCGCCACAAAGACGTCGTAAAGATTGCCAACAGCGAGGCTAGATTTGAGTGCGGGGGCAGAGGGATTACGCACATCCAGAATATCCAGCCCACCTCCGCCTGCGACATAGGCATATGTACCAACGACCTTTACTGAACCGGGAGAGGCAGACACAAAA